>JAGMFA010000027.1 GCA_023127875.1 Candidatus Zixiibacteriota bacterium | reverse complement strand
GGTTATAAGGCGTGATTTTATTTAACGCAACATTATTGGAAGATAGGGGGTGGGGTAAAAACAGTCAAGCTTTTGCTTTTTGCAGTAAGAAAAGGATCCACTCATCACCTCTCTCTGTCTGATCTGTGAAACTGCAATGAATTATCCGCAGAAAATATTGTTAATTCAGCTTCGTCGAATCGGAGATGTTCTCATGTGTACGCCGGCTTTGCGTGCCCTAAGGGCAAATTTTCCCAAAAGCTACATCGCTTTTCTCACCGAAAAAGAATCCTCTGATCTTCTGACTTTAAATCCCTATCTGGACGAGGTAATCGTTCTGGAGAGGGAGAAATACAGAGATCCTTTGTACTCTCTCAAAAAGATATGGCAGATCAGAAAAAAGCGGTTTGATCTGGTGATAGACTTTCTGGGCAATCCACGGAGCGCTTATATTTCCTTTCTTTCCGGGGCAAAACGCAGAGTTGGATATGATCTTCCTCTGCGAAGATTTTTCTATAATGTGATCATCGAGAGTGATGGAAAGCCCAATTATGCGGCTGCCCACAAATTGGATGCATTGAAGGCGCTGAGGATAGAAAGCTTAGATTTGAAACTTGATTTTTCTGTTCCGGATGAAGCTAAACTTTTTGCAGAAAGATTTTTTCAGGGAAACGGAGTTGACCAGAATAGCCTGATTATCTCCATTTCCCCCACCAGCCGCCGGCATTTCAGGCGCTGGTATTTGGAAAGATTTGCCCGACTGGCTGATTGGTTAATTTCCCAATTCAAAGCCTCTGTTATTTTGGTTTGGGGTCCGGGTGAAAGGGAGGTAGTGGAAAAGGTGAAAAATCTAATGAAAGAAAAGCCGTTAATTTGTTGGGAGACAGAAAATCTTTTTCAGTTGGGGGGGATTCTAAATAAGTGCGATCTTCACATCGGAAATGATAACGGCACCAAGCATATCGCCGTGGCGATGGGAAAGCCCACCATTACCATCTATGGACCTCAAGATCCCATAAGCTGGACCTACCCCGATTTCTCCCGACATAAATTCTTGAAAAAGAAGACAGATTGTCCTGACTGCGATAAGATCAAGCATAAATGCACAGAGCTTTCCTGTTTGTATCAAATCACGGTGGAGGATGTTCAAAAAGTCTTCCTTCAACTTCTGAAAGATCTGGGAAAAAACGAAGAGAGAAGATTTGTCGAAAAAATTGAACATCTTGCAGTTGATTAATGTTAGGTGGTATAATGCTTGCGCTCATTATGCAGTTAGCTTATCTTGTGCCTTAAAAGGAAGAGGGCATAAGGTGATAGTTGCCGGCGATCCCCACAGCCCGCCCATTCTGAAAGCCAAAGAACTCGGACTTTTAGTGTATGAAGATCTTTTCTTGAGTTATACCAGCCCCTGGATGATAGTCTATAATATCAAAAGAATGACAGATTTAGTGGAGAGAGAAAGAATTGATATCATCAATGCACACAGAGGTGAAGGTCTTCTGGTAGCTGCACTTGCCAGGAGCTTCTTCAAAAGGAAAGTTTCGCTGGTGAGAACCAGAGGGGACGTAAGAACGCCCAAAGCTAATATTCTCAATCGTTACTTAAATAAGAAGCTCACAGACAAGATTATCACTACCTGCCAGGTTCTAAAGGCAAGTTATACGAAGAATCTGAAGATACCGGAAAATAAGGTGGTCAATATCGGCGTGGGAATAGACCATGATTTCTTCTCACCAAGAGAGGGTGACAGGATGTGGAGAGAAAAATTAACTATCCCAGAAGGAAGTTTGGTGGTGGGAATTTTGGGAAGGTTGTCCCCGGTGAAAGGGCATAAATATTTCATTCGGGCGGCAGAATATGTTTTAAAGCAGGTTCCTCACACCACGTTCATCATATGCGGAGAGGATGCCCAGATAAGTGCAGAGAAGCTGAAAGAGACGGTGAAGAGTGCGAATATAGAAGAGAATTTCCGGTTTGTGGGGAGGATAAGAGACGTCAGAGAGATTATCTCACTTTTCGATGTTGGGGTGGTCTCTTCAGTGGGATCGGAGACTATCTGTCGGGTGGCTTTGGAATATATGTCCTTGGGAAAACCGGTAGTGGGAACCTATGTCAATGCCATCCCGGAGGTGGTTGAAGATGGTATAAACGGTATGGTGGTTGAACCAAAGAACCCTCAAAAATTAGCTGATGCAATTATTGAATTGTTGCAAGATGAGCAAAAAAGAAAAGAATTTGGGGAAAAGAGCCGGAGTATTGTGCTGGATAAATTCACTCTAAATGTCTTTGCCCAGAAGACTGAAGAAGTGTATCTTAGCCTTTTGAGTTAACAATCAATCTTTGCACTTTCATGATGTCAAAAGAGAGTGGTATAAAAGTAGCTGAGACGATAATCTGGTTATCGCTTTGTGGTTTTGCCTTTTTCTCTCCCTGGTCTATTGCCGGTGCGCAGACTATGGTAGCCTTAGGGCTTTTGGCTTGGTTGGCTAAGATGCTCTTCTCGGGGAGAGCGAGTTTTATCCACACGCCCCTGAATCTGCCGATTTTCCTCTATGTAGTTACTCTGGTGATCTCTGTCATATTTTCACCTTTTAAGGTTCAAAGCCTTTTAGCCTTGAAAGAGGAATGGTTGCTTCTGATTTTTTTCTTGATCGTAAACAATGTCAAAGAAGAAGCAAAAGTTGAGAAGCTTTTAACCATTCTGATCTCCGTCTCCACCCTGGTTGCATTTTATGCCATCTGGCAACATTATTCAGGAATGGACCTGTATCGGAACGGACTGCTGGAGCCGAGGGGAGAAGTTTACATAAGCTTGGGACTTTTTGGTCACCATCTCACCTTCGGTGGATATTACATGTTGGTTTTCCTGCTGGCTTCCGTTATCTTTCTTAACGCTAAAAGATCTGGCGTGCTTAGATATCTCGATTTTCTTGCACCCGTGGTGTTGGGGTTTTCTTTAGTTTTCAGCTACGCCCGCAGTGCCTGGTTAGGAGGAGTGGTGGGCATCTTGACCTTTGGCTTTCTTAAAGGTAGAAAGTTCGCTCTCTTTTTGATCTTGGGCGTGTTTGTTTTATGTCTGTTGATCTACGTGATTGAGCCCACCAGTTGGGACAGGATTATGGAGATCGATCTTTCCAAGGATAAGCCTGAGTCCACCAGAATTAGATTATGGCAGACTTCAATCAACATGATAAAGGATAAGCCCATCTGGGGAATCGGTCTGGGTAACTTCAACCGATTGTTCGACCGCTATAAGGTGGAGGGAGTCTATGATACCACCTGTCATCCTCATAATGATTTTTTGAACGTGGCGGTCAACTCCGGTCTTTTGGGACTTTTGGCTTACTTAAGCATCTGGGCGGTCTTCCTCTATTCCACTATTAAATCCGTAATCAAGAATAAAAAGAATGGTTTCGGCTACTCGGTGCAATTGAGTGGAATAGTTGCCATCACCGCCTTTCTTTTTGCCAGCCTGTTTCAGTGTTATTATACCGATGCGGAAGTGAATATGTTAATTATGTTCATCTTGGGATTGACTACGGCCTTAAATCTTAAACAAAAGTTTTGCGTTTTTTCATAAGCTACGCGTAGGCAAGCCTTTACGGCTTGCCAGTTCCGGTATGAACCATCTCGGTTCATGCCAAGCCATGAAGGCTTGGCTACGCGAAACAAATTCGTTTCTGAAAACCAGTAGTTAATTTATCTACGTTACAAAAATTTCCATGTCAAAAAGACAATGAGATCAATAAATTCGAAACTTTTGTGTTGATACTAAAGAGGAGAAATCTTGAGCAAGATCTCTTGTGTCATCATCACCTATAACGAGTCCAAGAACATAAGAAGGTGTCTTGAGAGCGTTAGCTGGGCAGATGAGATAGTGGTGGTCGATTCGGGGAGCAAAGACAGAACAATATCCATAGCCAAAGAATATGCGCAAAAGGTTATTACTCAAGAATGGCTGGGCTTTGCCCGGCAAAAGGAGTTTGCCTGCAAGCAGGCTTCTTTTGAATGGATTTTAAATATTGATGCGGATGAAGTTATTCCCCCGGCATTAGCTGGGGAGATAAGAGAAAAGACAGATTCTTGTTCGGTTATCGAAGGGTATTGGATAAGAAGACGCTCCAAATTCTTAGGCAGATGGATAGAACACGCTTGGCAGCCGGATTGGGTCTTGAGGCTCTTTAAGAAGGAAAAAAGTTTTTTTGAGGAAAAGCAGGTTCACGAAGGAGTGACCTTGAAAGGAAAAACAGATAGATTGGAGGGGAAGATGGAACATTACCCTTTTAGGAGCCTAAGTCATAATTTAAAAAAATTAGATGCCTATACCACCCTTTCTGCTTCCCAGATGATGGCAAAAGGAAAAACTCAGATTTTGTTAAAACTATTATTTTCACCCATCTTAGGATTTTTTAAAACATATATTCTAAAACAAGGCTTCAGAGATGGTATCCCGGGATTGATCTTGAGTGGGGTTCATTCTTTTTATATCTTCACCAAATATGCCAAATACTGGGAGTTAAAAAATGGAAAAGAAACACGGGAGGGGGCTTCCCCGGAATCGGAATTTCCCTAAGCTCGACAATCCCCTCCCCCCACGAAAGTCTTTAATGGTTAAAAAATAGAAAACACGTGGTAAATTATTGATCTTCGTATAAGTAATGGAAAAAATTTTCATCGACCACAGTCTCCTCTTTTGTAATCCCCCTCAATTCCCCCTTTTATAAAGGGGGACTAAGGGGGATTAAAGGAGAAAAGAAAGATTTTCCATTGCTTACGCGTAACTCAATAATACAAATTAGATATGGATCTTTTGATTATTATAGTTAATTTCAATACTGCTTCCCTTTTAAAAGAATGCCTTAAGTCGATAGAGGAGAATAGAGGAGACATTTATCTTGAGATTTTAGTGGTCGATAATAATTCAGAGGATCAAAGCGTAGAGATGGTAAAGAAGGATTTTCCCCAGGTTAAGCTGATAGCCAATTCAGAGAATATCGGTTTTGCCCGTGGGGTTAATCAAGCATTGAATGTGACAAAAGGAAGGTATTTTTTGCTTCTGAATCCGGATACGAAGATTTTGCCCGGAGTTCTGAGGGGCCTTGTCGATTTCATGGATCAGAATAAAGATGCGGCTATATCTGGAGTACAGCTTCTAAATCCAGATGGGACCAAACAAAACTCCATTGCTAATTTTCCCAGTTTAGCTCAGGAGCTTTTCAACAAATCGCTTTTGAGGATTCTTTTTCCTAAAAGATATCCCAGTAAATATCAGGAGTTTGTGTCTCCCATAGAGGTGGAATCAGTAATCGGTGCCTGTATGATTGTTCGTGAAGAAGCGGTAAAAGAGGTGGGGGAATTAGATCCGGAATATTTTCTTTTTTTAGAGGAAACAGACTGGTGCTATCAGATGAAAAAGAGGGGTTGGAAGATATACCATCTGCCGCAACTTCAGGCCATTCATAAGCAGGGGCAGAGCTTGCTTGGTTTTAAGTCTAAAGGCAGGATTGAATATTATCGCAGTTATTACAGATTTTTCAAAAAGAATTATAGCCGGCTGGGGTACTCTTTTTTGAGGGTTATTGTCTTTATAAAGACCCTGGTAAATATAAGTTTGAACTTGTTAGCTTTAATTTTTACCTTAGGGCTAAAAAAAATATATAGAGAAAAGTTTTGGATCTATTCACATCTTTTCCTCTGGCATGTTTTAGGCTGTCCCGGTCGAGAGGTGCAGAGATATGGCTCATTTTTCAAAATATAACCTCCCTTTTTTTAAAGAGGAAAATCGTTTAATATATAGAAAGATAAAGGTTAAAGAGAAACTTAGCTTGATTTGTGATAGAGATTGAGTGGTTTAATGCCGATATGGGTATACCTTTTATGAGAAAGGCCTTTGCAGTGCAAAGCGTGAACCATGCCAAACACTGAGGTTTTTGGCGTAGTTGCCCGATTTATCCACAGGATCTTGAGATCGGGCATTTTGAAAATTTGATAAATCAAAAAAAGTGCCGGCAGGATTTTTAAGCTCGATGAATCGAGCAACTACAGGTTGAGAAGTCGTTAAAATAACTTGAAAAAGAAATTGAGCCCAAAAACTCTCCAATGAGGTGAAATAAATGAATCTGGCGGAGTTCATCATAGGGGTGGAATCATTCAACGCCAACATAGACATTCCCCTTATCAGGAAAGGATACGAGTTTTCAGCCAAGGCTCACAGTGGTCAGTATCGGGAATCGAGAAAGCCCTATCTGGAGCATTGCTTGGAGGTGGCTTTCATCCTGGCTGAACAGCACCTAGATTCTGCCACCATCGCCGCGGGACTGCTGCATGACGTGGTGGAAGACACCGATGTGACCATCGAAAGGGTAAGAGAGGAGTTCGACGATGAGATAGCTGAGCTGGTGGACGGGGTCACCAAGATCGGAGAACTTAAGTTCAAGAGCTTAGAAGAGGAGCAGGTGGAATATTTTCGCAAGATGCTTCTCTCCATGGCTAAAGACATCCGGGTGATCATCATTAAACTGGCAGATCGATTGCATAACATGAGAACCTTGGATTCTCTGGACAAAAACAAGCAAAGAAAGATAGCCCAGGAGACCCGGGAGGTTTATGCACCTTTAGCTCATCGCTTCGGAATGGCCAGGATAAAATGGGAGCTGGAGGATTTGTCCTTGAAATACCTTGATTCAGAAGCTTATGACGAATTGGTGCGGAAGATCAGTGCCAGAAGAGAAGATCGGGAGGCTTACATCCGGGAGATCACCGAGCCTTTGAAAAGGGAGTTAGATGAAGCAGGGATAGAAGCAGAAATAACTGGAAGAGCTAAGCATTTTGATTCGATCTATCGCAAGATGAAAAAGAGGCAAAAACCCTTCGAGGAGATCTATGATCTTTTCGCCATTCGCATCATCGTAGACTCAGAAGGGGAGTGTTATCACACTCTGGGCATGGTTCACACCCTGTGGATGCCGGTGGCTGATCGCTTTCGGGATTACATCGCTTTGCCCAAGTCCAACATGTATCAGTCGCTTCATACCACGGTGATTGGTCCCCGGGGGAAAATGGTAGAGATACAGATAAGAACTCACCAGATGCATAGAACAGCTGATTATGGTATAGCGGCGCACTGGCTATACAAGGAAGGACGAAGGGAGCCGGACGAATCAGACAAACAGATGACCTGGTTAAGAGAGGTTTTGGAGTGGCAAAAGGATTTGACCAACCCCTCTGAGTTCTTAGAATATCTCAAGATAGATCTTTTCCGGGATGACATATTTGTGTTCACTCCCAAGGGGGAGTTAAGGCAACTTCCTAAAGGATCTACCCCTCTGGATTTTGCCTATGCCGTTCATAGCGAGGTAGGCCACCATTGCATGGGCGCCAGGGTAGACGGAAAAATGGTACCCTTAAACACTATCCTTTCCAGCGGACAGGAGGTGGAGGTGATCACCTCTTCCCATCAGTCACCTTCTCAGGACTGGCTCAAAATCGTCAAGACCCCCAGAGCGCGAAGCAAGATCAGACACTGGTTAAGACAGAAGAGGTATGAGGAGAGCGTTAATTTAGGAAAGGAGATATTTGAAAGGGAGTTGCAGAAACGACACCTAAAACCTCCCCCAGAACAGGAGCTTTCCGACTTAGGTATGGGGCTAAATTTTCACGATTCCGAGGCAATGTTCTTTGCTCTGGGAAATGGAAACGTCTCCATGAAACATATCCTCACCAAGCTTACTCCACCGGAAAAACAAAAAGAAGTTAAGCCTTCGATCATTGGGAAATTTGTGGATAAAGCCAGAGGAGGCACTAAGGGGATAAGAGTTGGAGGGATGGGAAACATGATGTTTCGCTTCGCTGGATGCTGTCAACCTGTGCCGGGAGAGAGGATCGTGGGATTCGTCACCCGGGGACGTGGAGTTTCCATCCACCGATCTGATTGCCCCAATGCGTTGCAGATGATGATGGAGGATGAAAGAAAGGTAGAGGTAAGGTGGGATGTGGGAAAAGATCAATCGTTTATGGTGAAGCTGGAGGTTCTGGTGGAGGATCGCAAGAATATGTTAAGGGACATCACTCAGGCCATATCAGACGCTGACACAAATGTCAGAGGAGCGGAGATAAAAGGAGAAGAGATCACCTCCACCGGCAGTTTTATCATCGAGGTCAAAAATATAAACCACCTCAACCGGACCTTGAAAAAAATTAAAAAAGTCAAGGGGGTTATTCAGATTGAAAGATCTAAAGGAATAGAGCGGGTGGAGGAAACGCAGAAAGATGAGATCAAGTGATTTCGCGGTCAAGTTGACTGAGGGTATCAGGTGGCTATCCTTTCCCCCTATGGATGTTTTTCCTTTCATTCTTCATGGTCTCGTCGTCAAAAACCAAGATTTTCCTGCGGATGTAAAAACGAAAGATGTAGAGAGTTTCTTACAGAGAATCACCTCACAGAAAAGGATACTCATCTCCCTTTCCCAGATGCACCAGGACGAATGTGTTATCATAACTTCGGAAGATAAACTCAAAAGAAGATATACAGGCGATGCTCTTCTGACCGTTCGAGATGATATCTTTGTCTCTGTTTGGTTGGCCGACTGTTTGCCCATCTTTTTGGTGGAGGAGAAAAAAAAGGTGATAGGTCTTATCCATGCTGGTTGGAGAGGAACACTTCTGGGAATTGTCCGGAGGACTTTAGAAAAGGCAAAGCACCAGCTTGGCTGTGAGCCTGGTGACTTCACAATATTGTTTGGTCCATGTATTCAGAGCTGTTGCTATCAGGTCTCAGACGATGTGGCAATTCTGTTTGATGAGAAATGCGTAAGCAGAACCAAAGATGGCGAAGTTACGCTCGATTTGATTCGTGCTAATATGAAACAATTGGTAAGTTGTGGAGTAAAAGAGAGTAAGATATTTGTAACCGGTAAGTGCACCTTTTGTGACGAGGAATTGTTTTATTCATATAGACGGGAAAAAGAGAATGCGGGAAGGATGATCGGATTTATGGGATTGAAATGAAGATCATTTAGTTCACTAATGTTGAACTCTGATGGAGGGGAGTGAAAATGAAAAAAGGATTTCTTCTTTTATGGATTTCTTTCTTTCTTTTGTTGGGTTCCGAAGCTTGGGGTATAACCGGCTTAGGTATAGGCATAAAAGGCGGGATGATACAAAATTACAAAAATGATAATCTGGATTCGATCCCCACTTTAGATCAGGACTGGCTTGAAAAAATGCCCCTGGTGGGGGTGCATCTTAAAATCGGAACTCTTCGCATAATTCACTTGGAAGCATCAGTGGAATATGCCTGGAAGGAAAAAGAGATCACCTTGAAGGATCCTATCACAGAGAATATCATCAAAGCAGATTTCTCCATAAAGGATCTATCCCTGAATGGGACCGCAAAGTATATGTTTTCTTTTCCGGTGCTGAAGCCATATGTGGGAGCAGGTGTGGGGATACACAGGTTGGTCTATGAGCTTTCGAGTAATGGCTACTCAATACCTTTGCCTGAGGATCAGAGTAGAGTGGGATTTCATGGGGTGGGAGGATTTCTCTTATCCTTTCCTGCCTCTCCTCTGGAGCTTCTGGCTGAGGTAAGATATACCTCTATTCAGACAAAAAACGAACCCACCCGCTATACCACGTTCCTGGCCGGAGTGACCTTCAACCTTCCTTAAAATTTATGGGTTTTCTTCAAAATAGGTGCTTTTGTATAAGCTCAGGTTTACAATATTATGGCTTTTTTTACCTCACCCCTCATTTGAGTCAAACGACCTATCTCTCTCTCCACGAAATGGAGAGGGGTTCACCCTGAAGGGCTTGTTGAAAAAGCTACATTTTGGGGCGGGATAAATTCCCGCCCCTAGGGGAGACAACTACTTATTATCCATAGGGCAGGGTTCACCCTGAAGGGCATTTAGCCCTGCCCAGAGGTTTTTCAACAGTCTCTGAAGGATTCACCCTGAGGGGGAACACGGAGACCCGTCAGGGAAAGGGGGAGAGGTTTTCAAAATGTTCCTATGGATCCTGCGGACAACTTTATTAAGCAAAAGTTGACAAAAGGAAAATCATATGTTATAATCTTACCATGTTGATCAAAACATAGGAGGATGACTGTGAGAAATATCCTGGTAATTGTAATAGTGGTAGTTCTGTTTTCGATCTCTTCTGCCTCAGCACAATTTTTAGGACAGCTCACTCCGGCGCCGACTCTAAATAAAGGAGATGCTTTGTTAGGGGGGTATCTGGGTGTTTATGAAGATGCATTCTCGGTATTTGGACAAGCTCGTTATGGACTAGCTAAATATGTGGATTTCGGATTCAAGATGGGATTGGTTGATTTGGACCCGAAAAATAGTGTCGGCCTGGTCGTTGGCGGTGATGTAAAATACTGGTTCATGGAAGAACGCACCGGTGATCCTTTGGACATTTCGGTAGCCGGAGCGACAGAGTATTGGAAGGTCTCAAAGCAAGAAGTTTTCCTATTGGGATGTAATATCATCGGCTCTTATCAGATCGATTACGGCCAAAACAAAAGTGTCACCCCGTATGGGCGTTTCAACGTGCGATGGGAGAGGACAGATTCAGAGAAGTCAGAAAACTCGAAAGAAGGGAAGGGAAAGAATGGTAGCGACGATGACCTGGGCGTTGCCGTATCCTTGGGGGCTGATTTCAGGTTTTCCTCCAATCTCAATTTGATCGGGGAGCTGGTGATAGACGACTACGTCGGCTTAGTGTTGGGAATAAATTATTTCATATTTTAATCTTTCTTTGCAAAAAAGCGTAATCAGGCTATGGATCACCAAAGCTTTTCTGAATAGTTCGACAAGCTCACAAACTTAAAGAGAGGGGCTTTGAGCCTGCTTGAAGCAGTTCTTTTAGGAATCGTTCAGGGTTTGACCGAATTTCTACCCATATCCAGCTCCGGGCATCTGGTTTTGGGTGAGTTCCTGCTGAAGGTCAAATTTGATGACATCAGCTTTGAGATATTTCTTCATTTCGGGACTTTTCTCTCCGTGGTGATCGTTTTCAGACATACCATTTGGTCCATATTTAGGGCGGTGTGGCTTAAAGCCAAATCAATTTTTGTAAGTGAAGATGCATCATCTGAGAGTGAAGATTGGCTTCTTTTCTGGCTGATCATAGCCGGATCGATCCCAGCCGGTGTAGCCGGATTGCTATTCAAAAATTATATCGAAAGAAGTTTTTCTTCTGTCCCCTTTGTGTCTGTGATGTTGTTGATTACCGGCACGGTTTTGTTTCTCACACAATTTTTTAAAGCCACAAGAGGGAAACTAAATTTTGGGGATGCATTCCTGGTAGGATTGGCACAGGCTTTAGCCATGCTTCCCGGTATTTCCCGTTCGGGTCTGACCATTAGCACCGGAGTTTTCAAAGGGGTGGAAAGATCGAAAGCGGCAGAGTTTTCATTTCTTCTCTCTTTGCCTGCTATTTTAGGCGCATCTTTGCTTGAATTAAAAGAGGTGCTGAGTCACGCCAACTCAGGTCTGGATTTGAAGATTTACCTAACCGGTGCAGTCACCGCCTTTGTGGTCGGGTATTTAGCCATCAAATTTCTCTTAAGCGTAATCAAAAAAGGTAAATTTCAGTACTTTGGTTATTATTGTTTCGCGGTGGGGCTTTTCTTTCTGATTTTTTCAAGATGAGTCTTTTCTTCGGAGACAAATCCCTATCTTGTGATCCTACGGTGAGATTTAATAATTCATCAATCTTGAAAATATCATTTGATTTGCGTAGCCAAGCCTTTACGGCTTGGTATGGGCTGGCCCACTTGGGCCTACGCGTTCAATATAGAAGGAAACGTATTTAGTGCGAGTCATGACCGAAGGACAGGATGGACTCTCACGCTGTGTTCCGCCTTCTTTTTCGGGATTAAAAAAATCGATAAACCTATGCAAAAAAACATCGAGAAAATCTTGGTCCTTCGTTTCAGTTCCTTAGGAGACATAGTTCTCACCACTCCGGTGATCGGTGCGCTGAGAACTAAGTTTCCCCAATCCAGGATATTTTTTCTAACCAAGGCTCAATATGGCGATTTGTTGAGAGCTGATCCCCGAATTTTTTCTTTGATTGAATTCGATCCAGCCGGAAAACACAAGAGAGTTTCTGGATTTTTGAGACTAATTGAGGAATTGCGAACCTATGATTTTGATCTGCTGATCGATCTGCACGCTAATTTGCGCAGTTTTTTTATTCGCCATCTGGTAAAATCGAAAATCAAACTCAAATACAACAAGCGGTGGCTATCGCGATTCTTGACGGTTCATTGCAAATTTCTTAAAACGAAACCAATTCATACGGTGGATTCCTATCTGAAAGTTTTGAAAAAAATGCAGATAAATATATCCGAAAAG
This sequence comes from Candidatus Zixiibacteriota bacterium, assembly GCA_023127875.1. The sequence continues at coordinate 4,356 of JAGMFA010000027.1, read as the reverse complement.
AGCCCATTGATTTTTTTAAATCAGGAAGACGTGGAATCTTCAGGTCATTTTCTGCTTGAACAAAGAGTTAAAAAAGATGATATTGTGGTGGGAGTGCATCCGGGAGCAAGATGGGAGACCAAAAGATGGGATGAAAAAAAGTTCAAGCAGGTTTGTCAGGCTTTGATTGACAGGTTTGCTTGCAAAATCATGTTATTGGGTGGTGCCGGGGATGAAGAGTTAATCGAAAATATGAGTAAAGATGTACCGAATGCCAAGCTCATCAAGGCGGTGGGCTTACCAACAGGAAAGTTCATGAGCCTGATCAAACAGTGTGATTGTCTTATCACCAATGATTCAGGTCCCATGCACATTGCGCAAGCCTTAAAGGTGCCGGTGGTGGTGATATTTGGTCCCACTCATCCAAGATTGGGTTTTGCTCCGGTTGGTTCTAAAAATGTGGTGCTTTGTGCCAATGTCAAATGTAGTCCTTGCAGTTTGCATGGTGAAGAAAAATGCCGCATGAAATCCAGATTTTGCATGGACTTAATTGAGCCGGAGATGGTGGTGGAAGCGGTGGAGAAGTTGCTTGAAGAAAATAAATCTATTTTGAAGGAAACCTGATTGAGAAAAAAACTTTCATTTGTCTTTCTCGTTCTACTATTGTGTTCCAGATCGTTTTCCCAATCTCAGAATTCTCTTCATTCCACTGATTTGGACTCCCTGGATTCGCTTACAAAGAGCGATGTAACAGATACGCTTTCTGTAGCACCCTCAAGAGGATATGTCCAAATTGATCAATTTAGATATGAAGTTGTCAACCATTTTTCTTTGCGGGATGAAATCACTTCTGAGAATATTGACAACTGCATTGGGGAAAGCGTTGGAGACCTTCTTAAAATGAGGAGTTTGATAAACGTGGTGAAGGTAGGACCGGAAGGACAGCCTGAGATAGGTTCTTTTGCTGGATATACAAGGGGGCTTAGCATTTTCATAGATGGAAATCCGTTTCAACAGCAAGACCTCCACTTTCCCCAAAGGGGAAATATGGATTTGAATTCAATTCTTTTGTCCAACATCTCAAAAGTGGAATTTTTGCCTATGGGATTGGCTAACTTATGGGGAAGAGGTGCAGGAGTTTTGGGAATAAACATCATTACCAAGGATTTCGATGGATCAGAACCATACTCCAGAGTGACCGCCAATAGAGGTCCCTATGGATTTCATAGAACCCAGGTGGAGTTAGGAAGAGGACTTACCTCCAGAGGAAAGTTCTATTTTACCACCGAGTTTAAGAAGTCAGACGGTTATTTGACCAACGCTGATTATGATGGCATGTCTCTCTCCGGGAAAACCACTTTTAACTTGAAAAGAGGAATGGATCTTAAACTTTCGGCTTATCAATATAAAACCAAAATGGGGCTTCCTCTTTTTCCGGATGCAAGTTCTAAAGACGTTAGGAAGAAGGTGAATAATTGGGGAGTGAGTACAACTTTCCTCTTTCAGGAAAATATCCATGCTCTTTTGAATTTAGACCTGCGATATGAGAAACAGAACCAGGAGGTCAAAAGCAAATCGTATGGCTTTGAAAGCAAAAAAATCGAGGAGATTTTTGGTCTGACCGCAACCCAGACTTTAAAGTTGAAGGAGAAGCACCACATCAAAATCGAAGGCTACGCGGACAGAAAGAGTCTTGAAGCTTTAACAACGAAGGATGTGGTTTGTGGCGGCTATCTTTCCATAGCGGATATGATCCACGTGCGTCCAACCGTCTCGCTACTTCTGTCTTCCAGGGTAGGTAAAGAGGAAGGATTGGATGCTGGTATTTCTGCATGTGGAGGGGTATCATATCAAATTACAGAGGACGTTAACGTGTTTTCCACGCTGGGAAGATCTGTCGGCTATCCCGCTCTTATGGATCGATTTTGGCTTCCCGATTCTTTGGGCTTCAAAGACACCATCGCAGACTACGCAGAAGAAGGCAGTCCCCGCCTAAAATCGCAGAAATCTCTTACAGTGGATTTTGGAGCAAACCTCCAAAAAGAGAATTATAAAATAAGCGGCTATATCTTCAACTGCCATTTAGATGATTTTATCTTCTGGTCGAATGTGGACACTACCATTTATTATGGACACTTCAAGCCGGTAAACACCAAGGCTAAAATATGGGGGGCGAATGTTAATTTGGGATTTGAGTTTTTCGATCATATAAGGTCACACATCTCATATAGTCTCAAGAAGAGTAAAGATTCAAACAGAAAAACCCAACTGCCCCACTCTCCAGAACATTCTCTTTTCGGTTACATTCAATTTGAAGATGAGTTTCTAAAGAGAGAGATCGGGTTAAAACTGAGGTTGGAGACAAATATAATATCCGAAAGATTTATGGATGAATACGAACAAGACAAAGAGTCGGGAGTGGCGATAGTAAACGGGAAGGTAACCATCAGGTTTTTAGATTTTCACTTCTATTATATGGTTCGTAATATCACCGACCAGACTTATCGACTGACAGGTGATTACTTCATGCCCGAAAGAAGTTTCTGGTGGGGATTTTACTGGGAGTTTTTTGATTGACCATGAAAATTGAATGATAAAGTTTGCTGGGAAAGCTAAATTTCGAGGCGGGATGAATTCCCGCCTCTATGAAGTTAAATAGTTTTTCGATAGGGCAGGGCATTTAGCCCTGCCAACAAGGGCTTCAAGATATAGAAGAAAGCGAATTCAAAACATATTCCAACAAAGAAGAGGTGAAGCATGAACAGAGAAGAAGCTTTGAATCTGGTAAAGTCAAAGGTCAAGGGGAAAAACTTAGTCAAGCACATGCTGGCGGTAGAGGCGATCATGAAAAAGGTAGCTGAGCATTTCTCAGAGGATGTCCAGATGTGGACACTGACCGGTCTTTTGCACGATCTGGACTATGACGAGACAGTGGATGATTTCGATCGGCATTCCCTGTTGACCTGTGAATGGCTAAAAGATTACAACTTAGATGAGAGAATACTTTATGCCATAAAATCTCATCCCCGGAAGGTGGAGCCAAAATCCAAGATGGACTGGACACTTTTTGCGGCTGACCCCTTGAGCGGTTTGATCGTTGCCGCCGCATTGATGCATCCTACCAAAAAATTGAAAAACGTCACCGTTGAGTTCGTCTTAAACAGATTCAAGGAAAAAAGATTTGCGGCAGGAGCGAACAGAGAAAATATTAAAACCTGCGAAAATATCGAACTCTCCCTGGAGGAATTTGTAAGGTTGGCTCTGGAGGGGATGCAGAGTATTGATGAAGAGTTAGGATTATAGGTTTGGTTCTTTTGTCCATTCGGTAGCCGTCCCGCCTGGGGCGGGACGAACGTTTTTCGCCCAAATGGGCGGCTACCATTATCCGTCATACGTCATCGATCATAGCGCAGAGTTCATCCTGAAGGGATTCACCCTGAAGGGCATTCAGCCCTGTGGATGCCTTAATCATGGCAAAGAAAAATTTACCCCTCAAAAAAGTTGTTTTGGTCTTTATATGGTTATCCTCTTTGATCCAAGTTTCCTTGGCTGATTCGACTCATGAAACTTCTTTCTCTAATATTTCTTCGCAATTCGATTCGCTGAAGATTTCCGACAAATGGTTTGCCTGGGACAAGGCGGAACACCTGGGGGTAAGCGCTTTTCTGTCCGGTGTCTCCTACAGTATCTTTCGTGATTTTTATTACAATAAAGAAAAGTCGTCAGTTTATTTCTCCGCCACCCTGACCTTTAGCCTGGGCTTGGGAAAAGAATTTTATGATAAGAAAACTCCTAAGGGAAGATTCAGTTACAAAGATTTGGCTGCAGACATTCTGGGCATCGGGTTGGGCTTGTGGATTGCTACAAGATGAGATGAATTCAAACCTCTCCCCCTATCCCCCTCTCCATTTCATGGAGAGGGGTTCACCCTGAAGGGATTCACCCTGAAGGGGAACAAAAGAGGGTGAGGTAAAACAAAAAACACGTAACCCCTATACACACGTCTATGAACAATTTGCCACCTCAAAACAAAAGAGCTGTCTCTGGTTGGGCGATCTACGATTTTGCCAATACCATCTTCTCCATGAACATAGTCACCATGTATTTCGCTCAGTGGCTGGTGGTGGACAACAAGATGGAAGACATCTATTACAGCATCAGTTATGCCGCCTCCATGCTCCTGGTGGCTATCACCATGCCGGCTTTGGGCGCAATCTCCGATGCTAAGGGAAAGAGATTGTCCTTTCTTTTTGTTTTAACCTGTGGGTGTATTCTAACCACATTTGTTTTGGGAATAACCAGCAATGTGGTGACAGAGGTTACCACAAAGGTTTTTTTAGCTTTGGTCTTGTTTGCCTTCGCCAATTATTGTTATGA
>JAGMFA010000026.1 GCA_023127875.1 Candidatus Zixiibacteriota bacterium | reverse complement strand
GGACTCATATCGTCGAGGTTCGTTTCGATAAGAATAACTTCGTCTTCCTCATATTCGCACGGGTTGGTTTCGCCAATATAGACTCTTAACAAATTCGGTATTTCCAGGTCCCTGCTCCCGGCCCCATAACCGATTTTCTTCATCTTCATTTCCGGCATAACTCCGAAACTTTTGGATAAGGTTTTGAGGATACAAGCTCCGGTTGGTGTTACCAGTTCCGCCTTTATGCCCTTGGAGTAAATTGGTATTTCTTTTAGCAACTCAAGGGTTGCAGGGGCAGGGACAGGAATAGTTCCATGCTCACATTCAACAAAACCTGTGCCCACATGCACTTTGGATGAATGCACACCCTCAATGCCCAGCTTCTCTATCCCTATAAGGGAACCTATCACATCGACGATAGAATCTAATCCTCCAACTTCATGAAAATGTATCTCTTCGATATTTTTGTTGTGGATCTTTGCTTCAGCTCTCGCCAATTCTTTGAATATTTTTTTGCTTAAATTTTTTACATCGTCGCTTAGCTCACTCTGGTCTACGATTTCAATCATATCTTTTAGATGTCTCTCCACATGGTGCTCTGTTACATCCACTTTAAATTTAGTTCCTGAGATTCCCAATTTTTCTGTTTTCTCAGCTTTCAGCTTAAATCCGGAGATTTTTAGCTTTCTCAGCTCCAAATCAAGCTCCTTCAGATCAAGTCCGGCGTCTATCAGTGCGCCTAAAATCATATCTCCGCTGATGCCGGAAAAGCAATCAAAGTATGCTATCTTCATTTTTCTTCTCCCATCTGGTTTATGACACTTGCGAAGTATCCAGCCCCAAATCCGTTATCTATATTTACGACTACCACGCCTGGTGCACAGCAGTTTAACATGGCTAACAATGCGGCCAATCCGTCGAAGCTGGCACCATAACCAACGCTGGTCGGAACCGCAATCACCGGTTTGTCCACCAATCCACCGACTAAACTTGATAGGGCTCCTTCCATTCCAGCCACAACCACGATGACGTTTGCTGAAAACAACTTTTCTTTGTTGTCGAAAAGTCTATGAACTCCGGCAACTCCGACATCATAGAGCCTTTCCACATTATTACCCATGATCTCTGCGGTAATTGCCGCCTCCTCTGCTATGGACAAATCCGAGGTTCCAGCGCTAACCATCAGAATGACTTTTTTCCTTTTTTTCCTTTTCCTTTGTCCAGCAAGCACTATTTTGGCGGTCTCATAATAGACTGCATTCTTTCTCACTTTCCTTATGGCTTGGTAAATCTCCTTCTCGGCTTTGGTGGCCATGATAAATTGATTTTTGGAAGAAAGTTTTTTTACGATCTTTGTTATTTGCTCTTTGGTTTTCCCTTTGCACAGTATCACTTCTGGAAAGCCCTTTCTTAAATCTCTATGAGTATCAATCTTAGCGAAGCCTAAATCCTCGTAGGGAAAGGATTTCAAAGTTCTTAGTGCATCGTTTATTTCAATTTTGCCAGCTTTGACATCTTCTAAAAGTTTTTTGATTTTCTCTCTCTCCAAGTCTAACCTCTCCTTTTTAATGGCTCATTTCATGCGGATCCAGAGTTCGGACATACTGCCCCTTTTATAACCAAAAAGATCCAAGCAAATATATGTATATCCCAAAGCTCTGAATCTATCCACGATTTTTTTAGATATATCCTCATTAAGAAATATATGCATCTCTTCCTTTAGAACCTCTATTCTCGCTATATCGCCGTGATCTCTAACCCTTAATTGCCTGATTCCAAATTCTGCTAAAAATCCCTCCGCCTGATCAACCTTCAATAACTTCTCCCTTGTGATTTTACTGCCATATGGAAATCTGGTTGCTAAACAAGGGAAAGAAGGCTTATCCCATGCGGGCAAATTCATCTTCTTTGATAAGTTTCTAACCTCCTCTTTGGTGAGCTTAGCATCTTTTAAGGGACTTTTTACATCAAACTCAGAAGCCGCCCTCATACCAGGACGGAAATCACTCACATCATCGTAATTTGAACCGTCAATCATGTAATTTAAGCCATATTGTTTCGCCAACTCAAATAGCTTAGAAAACAATTTCTTCTTGCAGTAATAGCACCTTTCCAGGGTATTAGATACAAAGTTTGGATCATCTAATTCGTTTGTGCTAATAATGATGTGTTTTGCGCCGAGCATTTTTGTATTCTTCTTAGCCTCTTCAAGCTCCCTTAATGGGTATATTTCTGAAGTTGCCGTGACGGCGATCGCTTTATCCTTTAACACATCTTTTGCCACCTTAAGCAAAAACGTGCTATCCACTCCGCCTGAGTAAGCGAGAAGTATACTCTGCATCTCCGATAATATATTTTTCACGCACTCTAATTTCCCTGAAAGTTCAATCATGATATTGTCAATAATTGTTAGAGAAAGCTCTGAAAAATTCCTTTTGCAGGGCTGGTCGTGCCTCAGGCAAATCCCGCCAGAGACGGAAGAGCCCTGCCTACGATACTTTTTGCCAGGCTGAGAATCCCCTTCTGCCTATCTGAGCAAAAGGTCTTGACTTCCGTAGGTCGGGCACCTTTGCCCGACCACGGTGAAACAAATCAGTCTTTGAGTTTGTCCCATCTGTTGAACAGATCCAAAACCTCCTCTTTGATTTTCTTGATTACCTTGTTTAAATATAATTTTGCCCTTTTCTGATCGAACTCGGGAAAACCTTCATTTTCCTTATAAATCAAAATAGAGCCGGGTGAGGGAAGAGCGTACACCCCATTTGTTCGTAAGAATACCATATCCTTTTTATACCTAGCCTTCTTCACCAATTTGGGGTTTATCGCCAGAACCGCCGCATTTTCATCCAGCCCGGCATGTCCACCGGTTTGACCAAAGAATTTCTTGGTCAACTCCTCACACAGAATCCACCAGTGAATTACTGCCACCTTCGCTTTTTTCTCATTATGAACCCGCGTGGCGGCATTCTTCAATTCATCAAAGTGCCCACCATGTCCATTGATCACCACGATACGAGAAAAGCCTTTCTCTGCTAGAGAAAGCATTATCTCCGTGACATAGCTTTCGAAAGTTGGCGAGCTCACGGTAAGAGAACCGGGGTAGGAATAAAGAGTTCTGGTTATTCCATAGTATACCGGCGGAGCTATGATAGCATTCAAATCGTCTGCAATCTTTTCACAGATGAACAATGGAATGGAGACATCCGTGCCCAGATTGGTCACACCATGAGCCTCAATGGTCCCCACCGGAAGCAAAACCGTGTTGACTTTTTTAGGGACCAACTCTCGAAACTCCATCCAGTTCATCTCTTCCAATTTAAGAGGCATATTTAATCCTTGAGAGTATTAGGTTTAAGGTTTAAGGTTTAAGGTTTAAAGTTTAAGGTGGGAGGGCGACAACTAACCTCCTTTACACTCACCGCACTGGCGAAAGGATGACTATTGAAGTCGCCCATCTCGATTCTGGATTGAGATTTCACAGCCACAACAAAGACGTATTATTAGGTTAGCTTAACAGGTTGATCTATGAATGAATCGGCCTGCCTCTCCCTTACCCAAAACTAGTTTGGTCTACTTTACATATTCCAAAACATATATGGTGGTCTTCTCCGGCAGATTCTCTTTGGTGAAGCTCACAGAACCTCTGTTTACCTTAATCACATTCTCCTTTCCTTGGAGAAACTCATCTACTCCAGCGATAGGGAAGTTTTCTCCCAAAAACGGCGTTTTATAGTGCATGGGGATGACTACCTTTGGGTTTAAGCTGGCGGCAACCTTCCCGGCGGTTGCAGCATCAATAGTGTAAAATCCACCCGTGGGCACAAAAAGGACATCCACCGTTCCAATCTCATTTTTCTGCGAATCGGAAAGACCTATTCCCAGATCCCCTGCATGAGCGAATCTGATTCCTCCCAATTCCCAGGTGAAAATCGTATTCTTTCCTCTTTCACTTCCTCCCTTTTCGTCATGGAATGAGGCCACACCTTTGAACTTTATCCCCTTTGCCTCCTTTTCTCCAACTCCCTTAACCACCTCCGGATTCCCCTTAACCACAGAGACGTAGTTATGATCAAAGTGATCGTGCGATACCACGCATATATCCGCGGTCTCATCCGGCATGGGATAACCCACGGTGGTATCAAAGGGATCGGTCACTATTTTTAAGGCATCATCCAACGAAATCAAAAAACAACTATGCCCCAGCCATTTGATGGTCACCTCTCCTTTATCTACCATCTTTCACTCCTTTCTGTTTTTAGGTTAACGCCCTTTCTATCTTACCTCCAAAGAATCTGTTGCAATCACACATAAAAAGCTCAGTGAAACATTTGCTTTGGGCGGGATAAATTCCCGCCCCTATAGAGAGGCAATAGATTATCGCCCATAGGGCAGGGTTCTCCTGAAAGGATTCACCCTGAAGGGCATTTAGCCCTGCTACCAAGATTTACAAAATTAACATGAAAGAGAACACAACAACTCAACCAATAGCCAAGGCTTCATGCCTTGGCAAACCCTATAAGGCTGAGACACCTATACTCAAAAAGAAGCATAGGTCTTCCTTAAGGAAATTTTATCATACAAGACCAACTGAGAAGAATAATAGGCCAACCGGTAAAAAGAGCTAAACACCACAAAAATTTGCTGAATCAAAAAAGTGAGGAAAATGAAAAGACCTGTTTGGGGCATTACATTCATAACTTTAGTTAGTCCCATATAGACAAAAATCGCCGCAATTAAAATCACGCTCAAGAAATAATATAAACTTAAAGTTCTAAACAAGTTTGTCAACAGAAATCTATATGTTTTGCCCACCACTTTTAAGAAGCGCTCACCATAATTTTCAATAAAGAATATTCTAAGGTAATCTCCGATCATATTCACCAGAAAAAACAAAATGATGCCTATTAAAAACTTAGCCACCATACGCCAGGAGGTTATCTCCCACAGGTTTGCTTTTCCTGCCACGGAGTCGAAAATGGTGGAAAGAAACAAAAAAAGAAAAAGAACGATAAAATAGAGACCTATCAAAAACAGCGATATCTTAAACATACCCCAGAAGTATTTTCCAGAGTAGCCAAAGAATTTCTCCATCCTTGAATTTCGTCCACTCTTTTTGACTCCATCGCGTAACATTCCCCAGAATCCCCCGGAAAGAAAAATAAATACCACCATTGCTATACCACAGACTAAGATGAACACAAAAAAATAGATGGACAAAGTTTTTTTCCAGTAGTAAACGAAATCGATAAAAAGAGAAAGGTCATACCAATTGAGAAAATTTGTAGCTTTGACGTTTGTGGCAAAGCTTGCTGAGAACATTACATATAAAGGTGAAAGCAATGCCAAAGAGAAGACGAGTTTGAAAAGAAACATCATTCCGATTAAAAACTTATTTGTCCAGACGTTTTTGAACCCCTCCACGAATGAACTTAAAGTAAGCATCATAATCCTTCTGTAACGTAATTTGTCCGAACCCTCGCTGTTGGCGGGGGATTTCGGACCTACCTCTGAAAGGTTACCTTGTCAATTGTTTTTCCTCTTACGTAGCGGAGCCTTCACGGTTCCGCCCGGACGGGCGAGCGGACGCTCCCGTCTGGGGTCGTCTGACCGCACAGAGGCATGAAGCCTCTGCTACGCATTCTTATATTATCTGTAGGTCGGATATGTCCCCCGTACGGGGGACTATCCGACAAATCTATTTTGTCAGAACCCTCGCCGTTAGCGGGGGATTTCGGACCTACTTTTTTCCTCTCAACCCTTTTTAAAAACAGGTTATCCAGTGCATCAAAGTCTCTAACCAGAAAAGACATTGGGTAGACAACTTCATCATAACCGAATCAGAGGACCTAACAGTCAGGCTGTTGTTATTAACGTTGATGTCCAAAGTGATCTTGTTTTCTGGATCAATCAAAACCGCCTCGATTTTTGAATCTGTTTCCATCTCTATTTTATGCCATCTCTCTTTCCCATCCCAGATTTGTTTTATCTTCTCTCCGTCTTCAAGTTCAATTACCACATCCACTGGGATGATTACCTCACCTAATCTTCTTACCTCAACTCTGTTTGTGTATCGTCTCTTTTTATCTTTGCTTTCTATGGGAATGCTTTCTATGCTTGTCACCTCATAGTCACAGATCCCGGTTCCATAAAGCAACTGTTCGAACCAAAAAGTCAAATCCTCTCCTGTAACTTCATTAACCAATTGGATGAAATCCCTTGTTTTCGGATGTTTGAATTTATACCTTTGAAAATATTTTTTTATGAGCTCATCCATTGCTTCCTCGCCCAGATAGTTTCTTAAAGTCTCTAAGACCAATGAAGCTTTGAAATAAACTTTGCAATGATAACTCAGATAATTCCGAAACTCCCAGGAATTCCTAACAACGGGATCACTTTGCAAATCCAAAACATTGCCAAACCTGGCATGATCCAAATCACTTACCTTTATTCCCCACAAGTCTATAATATTGGCACTCTTCCCAAATCTTTTTTCTAAGGCTCTCCTTTCTGAGTAGACGGCAAATCCCTCATCCAGCCAGGCTTCCTCGAACTCATTGGATGCCACCATGCCATACCACCACTGGTGAGCTATCTCATGAAAAACCACCAATGCATCCGCTCGTATTCTCTCCGGTGGCAACCTGGAGGGAGAGATGGTTATGAGCGTGGGATATTCCATAGCACCACCAGCCAAGCCGATTTTGGTGTCCACTATGGTGAAATGAGAATAGTGATATTTACCGAAACTGGAATTGTAATGCCTCAAAGCAAACTCAGCATAGTCCATGATGCGGTCCACGCTTTCTTTGTGCTCAGGCTTATAGTAGAAACTCACCTCAATCCCATCTAACGTTCTTTTGGATATTTGATAATCCGGACTTGCCGCCCAGGCAAAATCATGCACATTCTTTGCATGAAAAACCAAAGTTTTGGTGGAGTCAGGATTTGTGTGTCCCTCCACCAGATAGCCAGTGGCGCCTATCACATAATTCAGGGGAGCTGTAATGGAAACATGGTATGTTCCAAAGTCTGCGAAGAACTCGCTTTGGAAGTGATACTGATAGGCATTCCAATTCCCATCCTCCTCCAGGACTGCCATCTTGGGAAACCATTGAGCGATCATGAAATCCTTTCCGGAATATCCCATGCGAATAAAAATTTCGGGCAGTTTGACCATAAACTCAATCTCAAGTTCTATTCTTCCCTGCGGAGGTAAAGGAAAAGGGAGGGGTAGTTTCATGATCGTCTCATCAATTATCTTTTTGTCCGTTAAATCCAAACCTGAGCTTGTGCCCATCTTTTCGATCTTCATAAATCCACGATATTTTTCTTTCTTTTTAACTCTGCCAGGAAATAAGCTTTCCTTCATTAAGATGGTGGTGTCACTTTGAAAGGCATTGGGGTAAAGATGAAGAAAAAGTGTATCCACACTTTTTTGGGAAGTATTTATGAAAGTTACAGTTTCATTCCCCCAAAGCTTTTTTTCCTGTGTGTCTAATTTAACATCTATCTGATAGCAGGCAATTTGAGGAGCATGTTTCTCTTCAGCCGAGCAAACACTTAGCGATAAGAGGAAAAAAGAGAAAAGAAAACCGAGCAGGAATTTGTGAAGGTAAGAATGCATGTTTCCACTTAAATAAGTCTATAAGAGAAGACGGATTATCTATAACCGTATTTAAAGCAGCGGCCCTTTCAATATTGTTTAACCGTAAAATTTTTATAGGTGGGGGAAACAACATCTTCCAGTCCGTTCAGTTCACTGGTTTCAAATGGAAAACTCATTGCCCTCCAGAACTCAGCTCTTAGCGTAGCCAAGCCTTCATGGCTTGGGCGGCAAGCTGTAAAGGCTTGCCTACGCGAAGCAGTGAAAAACCAAAATCTTTTTTTTGTAATTGAGATCAACCCAACTTTTCCAAAGAAGGATGTTGCTTTAAATTTTCTTCAACAGCTTCTGTGATTTCTTATTTTTTACCCATCAAAGCGCGAATATGCTTTTCTACAGAAACAGAAAGAGATCTGAAATTGTATCCACCTTCCAAGACAGATACCAGACGACCCTCAGCACATTCAGACGCCAGTCTGGTGATAACTTCGGTCATCTTCTTATAGCCAGCTTCTGATAAGTTTATTCCGGCCAAAGGGTCCTGTTCATGGGCATCAAAGCCGGCGGAGATAAAAATAAACTCAGGGGAAAACTTGTAGGCCACAGGATAGAATATGTTTTGAAAAGCCTCGATATATTCTACGTCACCACTTCCCGCAACCATAGGCATATTGAAGGTATATCCCTCACCTTCTCCCTCACCCGTCTCATTTTCGGCTCCAGAGCCCGGATAGTAAGGAAACTGATGAACGCTGAAGTAAAACACCGACGAGTCGTCTAAGAAGATATTCTGCGTGCCATTCCCATGATGCACATCCCAGTCCACTATCAAAACCTTCTTCAAGCCAAACTTTTTTTGAACGTATCTGGCTCCCACCGCCACATTATTGAAGATGCAAAATCCCATAGCTTTATCTCTTTCCGCATGATGTCCTGGTGGCCTTATGGCACAAAAAGCATTTTTGATCTTTTTGTTCATCACCGCATCCACCGCCGCCATTATTCCTCCCACAGCTAAAAGGGCCACCTGGTATGATTCCGACCCTACATGGGTATCGGGATCTAACATCCCTCCGCCATTTTTGCAGATTTTCTCCACCATCTTAATGTAACGAGGATCGTGCACTGCCTCCAACCACTTGACCTCGGCAGGATAAGGTTGAATGTTTTTGAGCCTCAAGATAAGTCCCTTTTTCTCCAGGTGGGCTAAAAGAGAAGAAAGCCTCTCTCCATTTTCGGGATGATTCTGTCCGGAGTCGTGTTTAAGATAATCTGGATGGAAAACCAAACCAGTAGGAAGTGTAGGATCAACCTTTTTAGGATTCTTTTCTCTGTTTTTTTTATCTTGCATTTTCGATCCGTTTTCTAATTCCATCGACTTATTTTTTGGACAAATTCATTAATCTTTTGTGGACCGGATACGACCTAAGGTTGTTCAATCAATTTATAATTTGGTTCAACTTCTATTTTTTCCCCTTGATCACACCCACAGCAAGGTAATTGGGATCAAAATATCTTGTGGCTACCTCCTTCACCTGTTCTTTGGTCACCTGAGATATTTTCTGTGGATATAATGCCACTTCCTCTATTCCCTTTCCCAGAAGCTTCGCTTTGGCATATTGCTTCACCAAAGCGGAATTGGTCTCTAAATGTATCTGATACATTCCGCTGATATAGTTTTTGGCGGTTTCAAGCTCCTCATCTGTCACCTGATCAGTCTTGAACTTATAAAATTCGCTCAAAAGCTCCTCTCTTGCCAGTTTTTCATTCTCCGGTGATGTAGCTATGTAGGCGTAAAAAACTCCACCCTGTTCCCAGGAATCATTGACTCCATACACCGTGTATGCCAAACCCTTCTTTTCCCTGAGCTGGTGAAAGAATCTCCCCCCGGTTCCAGAAGCAATAACCTGCAAAACCTTTAGTGCATATAAGTCGTCTTCCTGGTAAGGACAGGTGACAAATCCTAAAGCCTGTGCCGTCTGAGCCTTCAATCGGCTTTCCATCACCGTGTTTTCTTTAGAGTGGAGAGCGATCTTTGAAATCTTCTGTTCTTTGATCTTTTCCTTTTTGAAATCCTCAAACAGTTTATCCAATTTTTGCTTTAAATCGGGGGAATCGAAATCACCCACCGCCACGATGGTCATATTGCTGGCGGAAAAATGTTTGCTGTGCCACAATCTCACCTGTGCTTGATTTAAAGTCCTAACCGCCTCTTTTTCGCCCAAATCATTCAAACCATAAGGATGATCAGGAAAGATGGCTTGATAGAAGAGCCGGATGGGATAGTTTCTCATACTATCTTTGTTCTTTTCGATCTTTGCCAGAAGAATTCCTTTCTCCTTCTCTATCTCTTCCGGATCAAAAACAGGATTTTTTATAACATCTGCCATTATGTCCACACCCGCTTCTAAGTTCGCCGATCCCATGGATCCTGCGGACAAAAGCTTAATCCTGTATGCGAAATAATCTGCTTCTACCTCCGTTTGAATGGACGCTCCCAACGCTTCCAATGAATTGAATATCTCCTCTCCGCTTCTATTTTTAGTTCCCTTCAAGCTTCCTCTCAGGGTAAGCCGGGTTATCCCGCAATTTTCTAAAGATTCGGAAGCTCTTCCCCCTTTGAAATAAATCCCCAGAGAGACTAAGGGCAAAGAATGATTTTCCCTGGTGATCAAGGTGGCTCCACAGGAAAGGGTCTCTTCCTGGGCACTCACTTCAACAAATTTAAGGGGAGCTTTATTCTCCTGGGATTTTGCCAACTCCAGTTCAATCCTTTTGCCCTCATCCAATTTCTCCTTTAATCCTTCTAAGATCTCTTCTCTTATTCCCCTGGCGGTAATCTTTTCATCAAACTGGCTCTCTGGTCTGTATTCCAATATGCTGGCATTTTCTAAAATCAGATATTTTGAAACTACCTTTTTGATAGCCTCCTGCGTAACCTTCTCCACACTCTTCAGATATTGCTCACCCAATCGATAATCTCCATATGATTCAAAAGATGCCAGATTTTCAGAGCGCCCCACCGCGGTTTCGATGGAGGAAAGATATGAGAATTTAATAGCGTTTTTGGCTTTAACCATCTCATAATCATATATCTTCTGAGTCTTGACCCTTTCAATCTCCCGGAAAATCTCTGCCTCCGTTTCCAAAAGGTTTTTGGCTTCCAACTCCGCCTCAACCAGAAATACCCCGAAATCTCTCAAAGTAAAAGCCTCAGATGTTATGGAGCTGACCAGTCTTTTTTTCTCGATCAAGCTCTGGCTAAGGCGGGAGCTTCGACCATGCCCCAAAATATGAGCCAAAACCTCCAGAGCAAAAAAGTCTTCATCCAGTTGTCCCGGAATGTGAAATCCCATCTTAAGATAAGACTGGGTTATGTCGCCTTTCATCTGAGAGTATTTCAATTCATTCTGGAGAGCCACTTGCGGAATTTGAGGCTTTTTGGTCTTCTCCATTTTGACATTGTCATAATATCTTTTAACCTCTTCTAATACTTCCTTTGTGTCCACGTCCCCCACTATTGCCAGGATGATATTATCCGGTCGATAAAAGCTTTTGAAGTAATCCTTTAATTGATCTCTACTCCAGCTTTCCACCTGCTCTGGTGTTCCCATTCTCCATCGACGAATAGGATGATAACTAAAAGCAAGCTCCATTAGCCTCTCCCAGGCTAATGCGTCCGGGCTGTCCATCTTTCTTTTGATCTCTTGAATGACCACCTTTTTTTCTTCCTTCAGTTCCACCGAATCGATGGCTGAATTCCACAAAGCATCCGACTGAAGCTCCAGCCCCGGTTGAACAAACCGGCTGGGGAGCACCGTGTAATAATGTGTATATTCGTAGATGGTTCCCGCATTGAGATATCCGCCCAGCATTTTGGTCTCCTCTCGTAGCTGTCCCAGCTTTCTTTTTTTGGTCCCCTTGAAGAACATGTGCTCCAGAAGGTGGGAGATGCCGGTCAAGCTGTCTGGCTCATTGAAATATCCGGTGTTGACCCAGGTATTGATGGCCACCACCGGTGAAGAATGGCGTTCTTGGATCAATACGATCATTCCGTTATCTAACAAAGTTCGGGTTACATCAGTGGTATTCATCTTTCCGCATCCTGATATAAGCCACAGCATCAAAAATAATAGTACAGATAACTTGGCTAATTTTAAACTCATCTCAAGTTTTGTTACACCTGCCTCTCAAGTCTGCTTAATTAAGCAATTTTTATAAGAACTGTCAAGCAATTTGGGAGAGCCCTCTTGAAAAAAGGAGAGTTGTGGTCGGGCAAGATGTAGCGGAAGGTCAGTTGACTCAAATGAGCTTTAGCTTTCCACTATGGAAACCTAAAGGTTTCCGCGTGCACAAAAATAATAAAAAACAAGCCCCATCAAGGAGCTTGTTTTGGTCTTTTGTGATTAATTTTAAAAAGATGATTCTTTTATTCCGTTAACATCGTCTTATATTCATTTTCATCAGTCAAGATCTGGTAAGCTTTCTGAATATAAGGATCTGTTTTTAATACAACCTGCTCATAGAATGTCTTTTGACCATAAAGATTATTCAATGTATCTCTCTTCAAAGATTTCTTGATGTAGTCTATGCTTTCCTCGAAATCGTCCTCCTTATCTTCTTCGATCAACCGTTCTAAATCTTCCACCGCCTCGGAAAACATCTGGGATTTCTCTTGCTCTTCGATTTTACTCTTCAATAGCTCCAGGTCAAGCTCCAAGGCGGACTTATAGGTAAAGTTTTTTTCCTTTAGAAATCGTTTGAACTCCTCCAACATCTGATCATCCACCTCGAAATCTTGAGAGATATCTGGGTGTTTAGCTATGTATGTTACTGCGAAATTGAAAAACATCGAATGTCTCTCTAAATTATATTCGATGGGCTTCCACTTGGGGACGTTGACCTCAATATCCGGAACTATTCCACCACCTCCATACACCTTCCTTCCGCCCTTGGTATAAAAAACCTCCTTTTCTACCTTTACCAGGCTATCTGGTTCTTCTTCACCCTCTTTTGTCTCTTCTATCACCTTTTGTCTTCTGGCAATTTCTGGTTTCTGTATGCATCTTCCGCTGGGTATATAATACTTGGCTGTGGTCAGCTTCAGATAGGTATTTTTGGGCATGGGAATTATCTGCTGAACCAGTCCCTTACCAAAGGTAGTGTTTCCAATGACCACCCCTCTGTCCCAGTCCTGGATTGCTCCGGAGACTATCTCCGAGGCAGAGGCGGTCCCTTCGTTCACCAAAATCACCAGAGGATCGTCAGGAAAGACGGGAACTTCTTTAGCATGAAACTCTCGCTTGAACTCGGTTCGACCCTGGGTGTATACAATCAACTTGTCTTGGTCGATAAAAAGGTTTGAGGTTTCAACCGCTTGATCCAGGAGCCCACCCCCGTTGCTCCTCAGATCCAAGATCATTCCCTGTATCCCTTCGCTCTTCAAGTTTTCTATGGCATCCTCTAATTCCTTTCCAGAGTCTTTGGAGAACTTGACTAATCTTACGTATCCGATTCCTCCATCCATTACCCCATAATAAGGAACGCTTGTAAGCTCAATTATCGCCCGTTCAACTTCATATTCCAAAGGTTCCGACACTCCTTCTCTTTCTATGGTCAAAACCACTGTGGTTCCCCGTTTACCCCTCATCAACTTGGAAGCCGCCTCGGTGCTCATTCCCTGGGTAGACTTGCCATCGATTTTGACTATCTGATCACCCGCTCGAAGCCCCATGCGATATGCTGGTGTTCCCTCAATGGGGGATATGACTGTGATAACGTTGTTCCTCTTGGAGATAGTCATTCCCAATCCCTCATATTTCCCTTCAGTCATCTCCATCAAATGGTCGTGAGCTTTGACATCCTGTAAGGTGGAGAAAGGATCGAGAGTCTCTATCATTCCTCTTATTCCGGCATAGATCATATCTTTAACGTTGACCGAGTCCACATACTTCTTATTTATGTCAAAAGCCACCTTATCAAAAAGCTTTACATAACTATAAAGAGTCTCCCTCTCATGCTCCTTCATCACCTCGGTTTCTTCTGTGGCTTCTCCCAAGCCCACCACCCAGATTATCGCCACCGAAATCAAAGCCAGAGCTATAGCAGCAACTCCGAATTTCCTTTGTTCTTTCATTTTCAACCTCCAAATTTAATTTTCCTCACTAAAGTTAATCTAATACAAATTCTCATTTTGTCAACATCAAAACTCTGCTCTGAAAGTTTCAAGTCTGCCCTCTAATCTCAGGTGTTCGCCCGCAATTGCTTCCATGGTGAAAGATGTTTTCACTTATTGGTTTAAGCAAAGAACAGACCGCCATATCGATTCTTATTCTCAACTGTGAGACCTCGGATACAAGAATTAACCCGTTGTTATGCAAAAGATTATTCAATAAACAGAAGAGGTCCACCTTTAGTAATTAGAAAAAGCCTGAAAGCTGATATGCAAGAAGTTTCACAATTTTTGCAAGATTTGTACAGGCAGAATTTCGTTTTTGATCTTATGATTTTTCTTTGGGGTTTGGTTTTGCTTTAAACAAGACATCTCCTCTTTGACCAAACGCTTCCAATAAATAACCTCTTCTTCCCTGTCGATCTTTTGACTTTGAGCGCTTCCACAGCACTCATATTTTATACAATCGTCGAGGCAAGAAGGTTTCAGATAAAGCTAATTTTTTTGTATAGGTATATTCATTTTTTCCGCAATAGCACTGCCAATTCAATGAAAAACAAGCCAATGTCGGATAGGGTAATGAGAGCTCTGAAAAAGTCCCTTGATTGTAGTTGCTCGATTTATCGAGCTTCCAAAAAGCCCAATAAATTGGGCAACTACAATAGCCCCGCCTTTGGCGGGGTTTGTTCCCTTGAAACGCACTTAAAGCGCACTTTTTTAGGGATCTCATAATGTTAACTTGACAATGATCTGACGGGAATCAAAAGAAAACCAAGGCAGATGAGGTTTATCAGTAAAACCATGATAAGGGTGGTGGGAATTCCTAAAAGTGGAATCAGGATAGCGGAAGCCAAGATTGAACTTAAACTCGCACCCAATAGATCAACAGAGTAACCGGTTCCAGCCTTTAGGGTAGTTCTCTTCTCCAAGAAGAGATGATTCGCTAAGGCAAACTCCATCCCCCCTAACAACCCCGAAACAGTTATAAGCAAAAGCAAAAATATCATTACACCTACATCTGAAGGGGAACTTTCTGAAAAAGCCCAGATCATAACCAAAAGAGAAAATATGAAGATCACCTGAAGGAATTGAACTAAAACCAGTCCTTTGAAGCTGATTCTTTTCCTGCTGGCAATCCTCTGTATGAGAAGAGCACCAAAGACAAGCCCCAACATAAAAAGGGTGAATATCAGTCCGATCATTGAATAGATGTATCCATAAAATATTTGAAAGGACAGAACAACGATTATCTCCACCAATATGCTGGTAAAGCCTGTCACGAAGATAACGGCCAAAGCCAGATTTGATGACCTCGATCCCAACAATACACATAGAAGAAAGATAATGGAGAATACAAAGATGGTTGCCCCCATAAACCAACTGGGGCGGACATGAGAGAGGAAGAGCAAAAGCGGTTTTTCTAAAGACTTAAACTGTTTGCTCCACAGGATGCTGTTGTAAAAGTAGCATATCGGTTTTAAATCGTAGTTTATCCTGCCCTCGTTTTGGGGATAGGTGCCTTTTAAGAAAGCTACTCTGAGTGGAGAAAGACGATCTGGCAAGAAATTCTCATTCACAAATCGGGTGGAAATCCCTCTTTGTTTCAACCGTGTGACCATGATCTGCCAATCATCGAAAAGCATATCTTTCTTTTTTGAAGCCAAGAAGATGTTATTGGAGCCAGGGAGAATCTTCACTTCTTCAAAACTGGCCTTCAGGGTTTGGTGAATGGAGGAAAGATATTGGCTCAGCTCCCGGCTGATATAGTTTTCAGCAGAGCTAACCCTGAAGGAAAAAACCCCTTCTTCATTTAGAATGGATTTTATCATACCAAAAAACTCGAAGGTGAAGAAACGATTTAACTGGGCGGTGGAGGGATCTGGCAGATTCAGTATGATCACGTCATAGGGTTTTTCGTCTTTGTGTTTCAATCTTTCTCTAACGAAAAGCCTGCCATCCTTAAAGTGAAGGCGAACCCACGGATTTTTTAAAGATTTAGTCTCCTCCTCTGGCAGATAGGCTGCTCCTGTTCTTATCAACTCCGGATCTATCTCCACGTAGTCTATCTTCAAGCTATCGTACTTCAGTGCCTGAGACAACGCTCCTCCCACTCCTCCTCCGATCAGAAGAAGGCTTTGTGGATCAGGGTGTTCCAAAAGGGCAAAGTGAACTGCCTCTTCTGCGGAAGACTCATCTGGATACGAAAACAACATCAAGCCGTTCTCGTAAAATGTGACCTGTTCATATTGTTTGGTCACCGAAATATTACCATATCTGGTATCCTTAGAATAAACTAAAGGTAAGTTTCTCCACATCCGGCTGGCGGAGAAACGATCAAGCGACTCATCCAGCTTTGATGCGGAAAAACCTAAGATCACAAAAATCACCGCTACCCACACTAATGCCTTTGTCCGTCTCTTTGAGTTCCGGGTCAAAAGAAAAGTAAAGAAAAGAAGATTTAAGGAGAACAAGAAAACTGCTATTTTAAAATTGGAGAAATTTGGAATCAAAACGAAGGTGACCAGAAATCCGCCCAAACCCGCGCCCAAAGATTCCCACAGATATACCCGATTGACCGAAAAAATCAGGCTTTCATCAAATGCCCAGGATTTGGAGTTTAGCACAAAGGCTATACCCAGAATTAAACAGAGAAAGCTCATCACCATGAATGCGAACAACAACATTGGAAAAAACCCCACGATTTCTGCTGGAGCGGTTCCCAAAATCTGCTTAGAGAATCTTATAAGAATAATGGAAAGCAAAGTTGCGGCGGAGATCAAAAAATACCAGAGGGAAAGTTTTCGAGGCGAATAACCTTTTTTGCCGGCTATCTTATTGCCTAAAGCCGAACCCACTCCCACCCAGAAAAGCCATACCGAAAGCATAACTCCTAAACTCAGTTCATTCCCGTAGAAGGAGACCATCATCTCTCGAAAAAGCACGATCTGGGCAACCATGGAGGAAAAACCAAGAAGAATACAAGTCAAAAGAAACTGGGTCGTATTGGAGAATTTTGGCAAATCGACTGACATCTTTTGAAGTGGGAATAGTTTTGTGTGATTCAGGTAATCTTGAGCCCATCCCGCACTTTGCAGGATGGGCTTTCTTTGACCTCTCCCCCTAATCCCCCTCTCCATGAAATGGAGAGGGGTTCACCCTG
>JAGMFA010000025.1 GCA_023127875.1 Candidatus Zixiibacteriota bacterium | reverse complement strand
GCTCAGGGTGACAAGTGCCGAAGGGCTTCGTTCAGAATGACAAAACCGCTTCAACTCTCGATCGCGCGACTTATGGGCAATAGTCAGCTGTGGAGAGGGGGATGGGGGTAAGGTCTCTTTGGAAGACAGACAGATCGAACCAAATTGTGTGGCAAGATTGTTCTGTCCAAAATATAAAACATCTTGACTACTGTCATTCTTGCTTGTCATCCTGGCAGTCTCAAGGCCATTTTTGCAATATCTGTGTCAAATTGGCAGGATAAATAAATCAAGTCTAAAAATCTATATTTTTTAAGTATTTGAAATAAAATGAGTTAACTCAACTGCTCAAATTTGGCACGATTATTGCGGAAGAGGTTTTAGGAAAAAGGAGTAAAACAAAAGCAAAGTAAGTTGGAGATTCAACTAAATCTATGAAAGGAGGGAGAAACAATGGCTATCGTAAGATGGAGACCTTTCAGGGATCTGGTAAGCATCCAGGATGAAATGAACAGGCTGTTTGACGATTTCTTCGGTCACAGACCGGCAAGAGTAGAATGGACCGAGGGAGTGTGGAGCCCGAGCGTTGACGTATCCGAGGACAAAGATAACGTGGTCATAAAGGCGGAAATGCCGGGGATGAACAAGGAGGATGTCAAGATTTCCGTTCAGGACAATGTCCTCACCTTAAAGGGGGAGAAGAAACAGGAGAAAGAGGAGAAGGATGCCAACTATCATCGGATCGAGCGAAGTTATGGTTCCTTCTGCCGCTCCCTCATGCTACCCACCTCGGTTGAGACCGACAAGATCAAAGCCAACTACAGGGATGGGGTCTTGAACATCACCCTGCCGAAGACCGAGGAAGTCAAGCCGAAGGAGATCCCGATCAACGTGGAGTAACAAAAACCATCCAATGATGGGGCGGGGGTTGAACCCCCGCCCCCAAATGCGGACAGGGGTACAACCCCTGTCCGAACATTAAATTGACAGGTTATAAAAATTCAGTTTGACCAAGCTTGCTTTGTTAACTATTTGAAATAAAATGTAAACCTACATAGTCAGCAAAATAGTGCCAAACTAAAGACTAATTACGATGCTCCATAATCGAGCCTCGATGCTCATACCTCGAACTTCGATACGAGCATCGTTACCGATAAACGAGCTTCGAAATCAAGACTAAAACCATACTCCAAAGAAAGGAGTCAAACAGAAAAGGAGTGATGAAAATGAGTAAGATCATAGGAATAGACTTAGGAACCACCAACTCGTGCGTGGCAGTGATGGAGGGGGGAAATCCGGTGGTAATTCAGAATGCGGAAGGCTCCAGAACCACACCTTCGGTGGTGGCGTTCACCAAAACTGGCGAAAGATTGGTCGGTCAGGTGGCGAAAAGACAAGCAATCACCAATCCGGACAACACGGTTTTCTCCATCAAAAGATTTGTGGGACGCAAATACAAAGAGGTAGGATCCGAAATAAAGACCGTTCCCTTTAAGGTGGTGGAAGGTCCTAACAGCGACGCCAGGGTGAAAATCGGGGACAAGGAATATTCACCTCCTGAGATCTCCGCCATGGTTTTGCAGAAAATGAGGCAGACAGCAGAGGACTATCTGGGTCATAAGGTGACCGAGGCGGTCATCACCGTTCCCGCATATTTCAACGACAGCCAGAGACAATCCACCAAGGATGCAGGAAGGATTGCCGGACTGGAGGTGAAAAGGATCATAAACGAACCCACTGCCGCCGCTTTGGCTTATGGACTGGATAAGAAGAAAGACGAAAAGATTGCGGTTTACGATTTAGGCGGTGGAACATTTGACATCTCCATACTGGAGCTGGGAGACGGAGTTTTCGAGGTGAAGTCCACCAATGGGGACACTCACCTGGGTGGAGACGATTTTGACAAGCGCATAATTGACTGGATCGTCTCGGAATTCAAAAAGCAGGAAGGAATAGATCTTTCCAATGATCCTATGGCTCTACAGAGATTGAAGGAAGCCGCAGAGAAGGCAAAATGTGAGCTCTCCAGCACCATGGAAACCACTATTAATCTTCCCTTCATAACTGCAGACGCTTCCGGTCCCAAGCACCTGAATCTGACTCTTTCCAGAGCCAAGTTGGAGCAACTGGTGGATGATTTGATTGGCAGAACCGTGGAGCCGTGCAAAAAGGCTTTGGCAGATGCCGGACTATCCACCGCAGACATCAATGAGGTGATCCTGGTGGGTGGAATGACCCGTATGTCCAAGGTTCAGGAGACGGTTCGCAGTCTTTTTGGTAAGGAGCCGCATAAGGGAGTTAACCCGGACGAGGTAGTGGCTGTAGGAGCCGCCATTCAGGGAGGAGTTTTGGCTGGCGATGTGAAAGATGTGCTTCTTTTGGACGTTACTCCTCTGTCTCTGGGTATCGAGACCTTAGGAAATGTTTTCACCCGGCTGATCGAAAGGAACACCACCATACCCACCCATAAGAGTGAGATATTCACCACGGCTGAGAACAACCAGACCTCGGTGGAGATTCACGTGCTTCAGGGTGAGCGTCCCATGGCAATTGACAACAAGACCATCGGCAGATTCCACCTGACTGGCATACCCCCGGCACCTCGAGGAATGCCGCAGATTGAGGTAAGCTTCGACATCGATGCCAACGGTATTTTGAACGTGTCCGCCAAAGATAAGGCTACCGGAAAAGAGCAGAGCATTCGGATTGAGGCATCCAGTGGATTGACCGAACAGGATATCCAGAAGATGGTAAAGGATGCTGACCTGCATGCGGCTGAGGATAAGAAGAAACGTGAGGAAGCAGACACAAAGAACCGGGCAGACCAGATGGTCTACGAGACCGAGAAAGGACTGCGGGAGTATGGGGACAAACTGAATACAGACACCAGAGCCAAGGTGGAAACGGCTGTGGCAAGGGTTAAAGAGGCTTTGAAGACCAGTAACATAGATGAGATAAAATCCGCCACCGAGGCGCTTACCACTGTGTGGCATGAGGCCGCCGGAAAGATGTATCAGCAGGCACAGGCAAACGCAGGAGCACAGCAAGCACAAGGAAAAACCGGACAAACAGGACAGTCAGAAGAAGAGTCTGTCAAAGACAGATCCGCCTCTGGCGGAAAAGGCGGCGAAGATGAGCCGGTAGATGCCGACTATGAGGTGGTAAAGTAATCCAATTGTTGGTTCGGGGTGTCCTCACCCCGAACCCTTATTGGTGCGGGGTAGGGTACCCCGCACCAACAACCAAAAATGTGGGGCGGGATGAATTCCCGCCCCTATGATGTGTAATAGTTTATTATCTATTTACAGTTCCTGCAAAATAAGGCAAGGCATTTAGCCCTGCCACACAGACAGAGCACAAAAGGCTTTACAAAGAGAGGCAAACAACGTAGAATCAGAATATGAACGAGGTAATGGATATTCTCCTTGTCATTCTACGCCCGAAGGGCGAAGAATCTAAAAACCAGTTGAAAATCCCGCCAGAGGCGGGGTCAGCATGACAATTGTGTTTCTGATACTTGGAGAAGTATTTGACAAAACTCCCTCCTGATGCCGATACATCAGAGAGTTCTCAAATAGTAACAAGAAAGATGCGTAACAATAAGGTTCCGATCAGAAGTTCCGGAAGAAGAGATGATGACTGACAATCGGAATGCAAAAGCTTAATTTGTTTGGAAGACCGATGGAGTAAAGACATGCCTACTTATGAATATGAATGCGAGAAATGCCACCATCAGTTTGAGCAGTTTCAAAAGATGACAGATGAGCCGGTCAAGACCTGCCCTGTTTGCGGAGGAGTAGTCAAAAGATTGATTTCAGGCGGTGGAGGACTGTTGTTCAAAGGGAATGGTTTTTACATCACCGACCATCGCAGTGCATCATATAAGAAAAGAGAAAGGGAAGAGAAAGGTCTTCCGGCTAAAAAAGATGAGAAAAAACCAAAGGAAAAAACAGCGGCAAAAAAGTGAAATAGGTGAAGTGAAAGTAACTTGGCACAATTAAGGCGGGAGACCTCTCTCGTCTTTTTGTGTTTTTGGTGTTTTATTCGGAGTGCGCCAGCTTGCTGGAGCGTTGTTCATTAGTGATTCTAAAAATAGCGAAAGCCCCGCAAAGCGGGATCTCCGCTTCGCTCCGACAAGCTTTCGCACTCCACAGTTTTTCAAACACCCGAATAGGCATGTTGACAAACTCGGGCTTGACGGTTATTTTATTATTATCTGCTTTCTTGAGACTGTTAAAGGAGGAAAAGAAATTCGATGGCGCAGAAAGATTATTATGAGATCTTAGGGGTTCCTGAAAAAGCCAGCGATGATGAGATAAAAAAAGCTTATCGGCGTTTAGCCAAAAAGTATCATCCTGACTCCAACCCCAATAACAAAATGGCGGAGGAGAAGTTCAAAGAGATCTCCGAGGCGTACGATGTTTTAAGCAATACAGAAAAAAGAAAGCAGTATGACCAACTCAGGCAGATGGGACAGAGGGGATTTGCTGGTGCTGAAGGCTTTGAAGATCTGTTCACCAGAAGAAGGGGGAAAGGAAGAACCTTCTCTTTTGAAGATCTGGGCGGATTTGGCGATCTGGGTGACCTATTTAGCAACATTTTTGATATGGGAGAAACCACCCGACGAAAAAGATGGGGACCACAGAAGGGTGCAGATCTATACGCTGAGGTGGAAATTCCATTTGATCTTGCCATCTCCGGCGGCAAGACCGCAATCGAACTAAAAAAGGAGGAGGCCTGCTCTGTATGTGGAGGCACAGGCGCTAAACCTGGCACACCCCTTTCTACGTGTCCGAAGTGCGGTGGATCAGGTATGATCTCCTTTGCTCAGGGTGGTTTTGCGGTGAGCCGTCCCTGCCCTCGATGTCTGGGAAGAGGAAAGATCATAAGCACTCCTTGTCCTCAGTGCGGAGGACGAGGACAAACTTCTGCCAGAAAGAGAATTTTGTTCAATATCCCTGCTGGCATAAACGATGGAACGCAGTTGAGACTGCGGGGACAGGGGCAACCGGGAAGTGGTGGAGGTGCTCCCGGGGATTTGATCGTCAAGGTCAATGTAGGACGACATCGATTCTTTGATCGAAGGGGGCAAGATGTCTATTGCAAAGTTCCTATAAATGTTGCTCAGGCAATCCTGGGAAGCAAGATCAGAATCAGAACCATAGACGGAAAAGTGGACCTTAAAATACCGCCCGGAACGCAAAGTGGAACCAAATTCAGATTAAGAAGAAGAGGCTTGGAGGTAAACGGAAGCAGAGGAGATCAGTATGTAGAGGTGATTGTGGAAATTCCCAAAAAGATGAGTGAAAAACAAAAAAGACTTCTGGGGGAGTTTGCTAAAGAGGGTGGACTGAAACATTAACCCAACATCCAGAACAGATCAGTCTGGAGACCTATTTTTATGGAGGAGCTTCGAGTGGACGTGATCGATAAAATAAAAGAAAAGGCGAAAGCTAAGAGGAAAAGAGTGGTTTTGCCTGAGGGAACAGAGGAGAGGATGATTCAGGCAAGTACGAAGATTTTGGCTGAAGGCTTAGCCGAGGTCACCTTGTTGGGCGATGAAGATCAGATCAAAAAACTGGCTCTGTCAAATGATCTGGATTTAAGCAACGTGAAAGTGATCGCACCAGCCGACTCGTCTAAACTTGGTGAATATGCTAAGGAATACTATCAGCTTCGAAAGAAGAAAGGAATGACTCTGGATCAAGCCAAGAGGATTATGACTAATACTCTATTTTACGGAGCCATGATGTTAAGAAAGGGTGAGGGGGATGGGTTTGTGGCTGGTTCGGTCAACACCACTGGTGATGTATTGAAGGCGAGCATTCAGATCATTGGTACCGCCCCCGGCATCAGTTCGGTATCCAGCTCATTTCTTATGGTATTGCCGGAATTCTTGGGCGTAAAAGACAAGGTCTTCGTGTTTGCTGACTGTGCGGTAATCCCTGATCCCGATCCATCCCAGCTTGCTTCCATCGCCATTTCCTCTGCCAAAACCATGCAAGACTTGACAGGAGAGGAACCGAAAGTAGCCATGCTCTCCTTCTCAACCAAAGGGAGCGCCAAGCATGAACTGGTGGATAAGGTGACAGAAGCGACACGAATAGCGAAAGAACTAAAGCCTGATCTTAAATTAGACGGTGAGCTTCAGGTGGATTCTGCTATCATTCCCCAGGTTGCTCAGAAGAAATGCCCGGATAGCATCATCGGGGGAAATGCAAGCGTTCTGATCTTTCCGGATTTGAATTCGGGCAACATCGCCTACAAATTGGTTCAGCGGATGGCAAAGGCAGAAGCCATCGGTCCCATAATTCAGGGGCTGGCAAAGCCGGCCAACGATCTTTCCCGGGGATGCAGTGTGGATGATATCGTCAATGTGGTGGCAATTGCCATGAATTTGGCTTAATACCTCTCCCCCTTTTATCCCCCTCTCCATTTCATGGAGAGGGGGAGAGGTCAGGAAAACAATGAAACCAATTCGATCTTTCTTCATAGCCGGCATAATTCAAGGATCAAATGCGGGAAAGACCCTGCACAATCAGGATTACCGGGAGAAGATAAAAGAAATTCTTCGGAAATATTTTCCTGAGGCAAAAATCTTCGATCCGGTTGAAAAACACCCCGACTCGGTGAATTACGATTACAGGATGGGGGAGTCAGTGTTCTTAGGCTATATAAAACTGGCCACTAAATGCGATTGCGTAATCGCTTATCTTCCTGGTGCCTCCATGGGCACTGCCATAGAGATGTGGGAATGTTATAAGAAAGGGGTGCCCATCTGGACCATAAGCCCGATGAAAGAGAACTGGTCGGTGAAATTTTTGTCCAAAAGAGTATTCGAATCTTTAGATGAATTCGAGAAGTATCTGGAAGCAACCTTTTCCGGTAAATAAAAGAGTGGCACTTTAAGGTTGTGATAGCAGACTGGATCACGCGTAGGGGCGGACCTCTGGGGACTGTTGAAAAAGTGCCTTACACGCTTTAATCGGCAGCCGATTTTATCGTAGGGACAGCCCTTGTGGCTGTCCGCATTAGGGTTAGGACAGGGACAAGCCCTGTCCCTACATAAAAACTTCTCCATAAAATGGCTTTTTCAACACGCCCTCTGTGTCCGCCCGAACTTTAAGGCAACAGATAATAAAAGTAACTCGAAGAAACGAATATGGTCATACATTCCACCCTGATATTTTGTTTCATTCCTGAGCTAAAAGAGGCACTCTTAGGACTCAGGATTGCCAAAATCTTAATCTCCCCTGATCAGAAAGAGCTTCTGTTCTCACTTAAAGGCAAAAATAAAGAGACCGCCCTTTACTTTTCCGCACATCCGGAGGACTGTCGGATCGAAATATGGGAAAAAGAGGAAATAGAAGAACGCAAAGGTAATTATCAAAAGACAAATCTTTTCTGGTTTGCCAATGGTGGATATGTTCATAAAATTGAGCAGTTAGATTTTGATCGGGTGATCAAAATCTCCTGCCAAAAGAAAACTCAATTTGGAGCGGGCGAATCGTTTGATCTTGTCTTTGAGTTAACCGGAAGAAACGGCAATGTGGTCCTGGTAAAGCAGGATAAGATGATAGTGGATTGTTTAAGAAAAATCGACGTCACAAAAAACAGGTTAAGGCAAATTTTGCCTGGCGAAAAATATCTCCCGCCCCCATCTCCCAAGAAAAGAAATCCTTTCTCCATCAAGAAAGAGGAATTCAGCACGCTTGTTACAACTTGGGATAAACCTATACTTGACTGGTTGATCTCCGGTTTTATGGGAATGGATGAATTTTTAGCCCAGAAGACCGTTACCCTATCCGGGCTTGATCTGAAAAAGAAAACCTCCGAGCTTGCTCAAGACGAAATTGAATGCCTGTGGAGAGAGTTTTCCCAAACATTTGAACAGATATCTAATTATAATCTCGCTTTTCAGATTATGATTGACAAAGATGGGAATCCAAAAGTCATAAGTTGTGTGGATCTTCCTTTTATCCCAAATAATCAGAAAATTTATTGCGAAAACTTAAACTCTGCGGTAAAAAGCTTTTTCTCTGTCAAGCTTGTAAGGGAAAAAAGAAAAAAGGAAGTGCATGGGCTATCTTTGATTGTTCGAAGAGCTTTGAAAAAGCTAAAGGAGAAAGAAGAAAAAATTGACGAAGATTTCCAGCAAGCGGAAAGGTTTGAACAATACAAAAGATTCGGCGAGCTTTTGATGATGAACAAAGAAGCTATCAAAAAGGGACAGAGTTCGGTTAAACTTACAGACATATTTGATCCTGTCCATCCTACGGTGGAGATCCCCTTAGATCCAAAATTTTCTGCGATAAGGAATGCGCAAAGGTATTTCAAAAAATACAAGAAAGCGAAAGACGCATTGAGCATAATAAAAAAGAGGAGATCGGAAACCAAAAATAAGATAGCTCATTTGGAGAAAATCTTCAAACAATTGGAGAAACCCGACGAGAGGTTTGACTTAGAAGAAACCAGACAGAGCTTAAACCGGCTGGGATTTTTAAGAGAAACAAAACCTCAGGCCAGAAAAAAGAAGGAAAGGAAGCTACTACCCAGAAGGTTTTTGACCGAAAGTGGCACAGAGATTTACGTGGGAAGAAACAACAAAGAAAACGATTACCTTACCTTTAAATTTGCCCGTCCCAATGATTTATGGTTTCATACGCAGGATGTTCCGGGCTCCCACGTGTTGTTGAGACGAAAGGCCAAAAAAACGGAGCCTTCGTCTTTGGAGATAAAGCAGGCGGCAAAGGTGGCTGCATATTTCAGCAAAGCTAAGGGGGAAAAGAAGGTGGCGGTAATCTACACCCAAGCCAAATATGTGCGAAAGCCTAAGGGAGGAAAGCCCGGATTGGCTCTGGTGGAAAAAGAAAAAACCATGGTGGTAGAACCCGAACTGCCAAATAAAGTATAAATCTCCCTTTCACCAAAACCTCTATTTTCGTTGACGATTCAGCATAATGCTCCCTGCCAACCTATAGAAGCCGTTCAGGGCGGATGGTGATCCGTCTCTACATTTGGTAGTTATTGATCTTTTCGACTCTTGGTATGTGTCTTCCCCCTTCAAAGTCGGTAGCTATCCACACCTCCAGAATCTTTTTCGCCATTTCTTCTGAAACGAATTTGGAGGCTAAAGCGAGCACATTGGCATTATTGTGTGTTCTTGTTAGCATGGCCATCTCGTCATTCAAACACAAGGCTGACCTGACTCCCTTAACTTTGTTGGCAACGATATTCATGCCATTACCGGTCCAACAGAAGGTGATTCCAAAATCGGATTCGCCTCTGGCAACTGATTTTGCTACCTTAAACCCGAAATCGGGATAATCCACAGCCTCAGTGGAGTAGGTGCCGAAGTCGGTCACTTGATGTCCCAAATCCGTCAGATATTTTTTTATTTTTTCTTTTAATTCAAATCCTCTGTGGTCAGCTCCAAGTGAAATTTTCATTTCTATATCCTTTCGTATCTTTTCTATTTTGACTAAATCACAGGTAGAACATTTCAGTCTCTCCCTTCAGTAAGAAAGGGAAGCGATTGCAGGCATCTTAACGATTACACTGCTTCAAAAATTCCTTGACCCTTGCCCCATGACCCTATAGATTTGCTTTGCTCACTACAAGTTTTAGCATATGGCTGCTCCCAAAGCCATAGAATACAGCTTTGTTGCGGCGGAATCGGATCGGGAAAGAAGAACGATAGGCGCTCCCGCTCCCGCCACCACTCCCCCCACCTTTGCATTAGCTAAGTAGATTAAAGATTTGACGAATATATTTCCGGAGGCTATGTCTGGCACCAGGAATATGTCCGTATCTCCAGCCACGGGCGAGACTATTCCTTTCGTTCGAGCCGCCTCAAGGTTGATGGCCACATCGAATGCAATCGGACCATCCATGATCACGCCCGCAATGTCGCCTCTTTCTGCCATCTTCACCAAGCCAGCCGCATCTATAGTCTCCTGCATATCCGGATTAACCAGCTCCACAGCCGCCAAACATGAAACCTTCGGTCTTTCTATTCCAAGCTTTTTTGCTACGTCCACCGCATTCTTCAAAATATCTGATTTCTGTTTGATGTCAGGCTTTATGTTCATTCCCCCGTCGGTCACTAACATCAGCTTATGATATGCCTCAACCTCTATCACAGAAACGTGACTCAACAAAGCACCGGTGCGAAGTCCGCTCTCCTTATCCAGAACAGCTTTAAGCAAAGTGGAGGTGCCCACCTTACCTTTCATCAGCATCTCTGCCTTTCCCAGCTTGACTGTTTCCACTGCTACCCTGGCGGTGAGTTCAAAGTCTGGCACATTGACGATTTCTACTTGATTCAAATCAAGGTTTTTCCTCTTGCACAGCTCTTCGATTTTAGCCTGGTCACCGATGAGCACAGCGGAGATGATCTCCTCCTCTGTTGCCCGCTTCACCGCTTCGATTATCTCCTCCCCTTCTGCCGAAGCGATGGCTAATTTTTTCCCCTCTTTACTTTTGACTATTGAAATCAACTGATCAAAACTGATGATTTTTTCTTCAGACATTTTTCCCTCTAAAGAAAAATAGTTTGTAGGTCAACCATGCCTGAAAGGCTGGTTGATCCATATGGATCAACCAGGCTACGCCATGCTTGACCTACTTTTTCACTTTTAAGGCTTTTATCATTATCGCTTAACTTCCTACCGTGCAGGTGGAAACTCCTCACGTTAGGGCGGGGGTTGCACCCCCACCCTATGATTGCGGTCAGACGACCACCCGTCTGGGCGAATAGGGGAACAACCCTTACCTGATCTTTGTGGTTTCAGTTTAGTCGTTAGCGGTTTTTGTGAAATAGCTTCTGCATGGAAGACAAAATATCAATCTTCTTAGCAAAGGGAAGATTTCTTCTTTGTCTTCCTATCTTTTTTCTTTCTTCACTGAATACTTTCCAAAACTTTTGTGAGTCTCTTATCCAAAGGAGTTTTTTCATGGCTAAACCTCTTTATGATATTATTTAGTTTGTAGGTCAACCATGCCTGAAAGGCTGGTTGACAAATACGAATTTGTCAAGCAGGCTACGCCATGCTTGACCTACTTTTTCACTTTTAAGGCTTTTATCATCATCGCTTAACTTTCTACCGTACAGGAGTAAACTCCTCACGTTAGGGTGGGGGTTGCACCCCCACCCTGCGATTGTGCGGATAGGGGCTCGTCCTGCACTTCGTCATGAGACTCAGTTTGTAGGTCAACCATGCCTGAAAGGCTGGTTGATCCATATGGATCAACCAGGCTACGCCATGCTTGACCTACTTTTTCACTTTTAAGGCTTTTATCATTATCGCTTAACTTCCTACCGTGCAGGTGGAAACTCCTCACGTTAGGGTGGGGGTTGCACCCCCACCCTATGATTGCGGATAGGGGTACAACCCCTATCCGATCTTTAAGGTATCAGTCTAGTAATCTGTACCAAAATCTTTCTTGAAAGCCTCGGCTAATTTTGCTCCCCAATTATCCAGAGGCTCCAATTTTCCAAAGAAGAATCTGAGCACTGGCGGTTCCTCCACGAATTTCAATCCCTTGATTTTATCCCGGTGCTGATATAACCATTTTACTCTGTCAACCACATATTCAAGGTGAGACATGGTATACACTCTTCTGGGAACTGCCAGCCGGGCCAGCTCTAAATCAGAGTATACTTCATTTCCGTCCTGGTCCCGGTCCATTGAAATGGTGCCTCTTTCCATGCATCTCACGCCGGACGTTATATAGATGGCGGCTGACAGCGCTCCCGCAGGATACTGGGATTGGGGCATATCCGGCAAAAACATCTTGGCGTCTACATGACAGGCCAAACCGCCCGCAGGCGTGACAACGGGAATCTTCTCTTCGACGCATCTTCTCACGAAGAACTTCACCTGTTCCGGTACGGCGCCGGCAACGCTTATGTCTGTCATCTCCCGAATCCCTACCGCCATTGCTTCCATCTCCATGAATGAGATGCCACCATAGGTGAGAAAGCCCTCGTAAAGCGGAAGCCAAGGTTTTATCATCTCATAGAATTCCTTGTTATTGGTGGCGATTAATCCTCCTCTGGCACAGCTGTTTTTCCTGGCACTCATGTATATTATGTCAAAAAAGCCAACCGTCTCCTTGATTATCTCTCCTACGGTGCGATTTTCATATCCTTTTTCCCTAAGCTTCACAAAATAGGAGTTCTCGGAGACTAAGGTTGCGTCCATGAGCAAAGGAATATTGTGCTGGGTGCAAATCCGCCTGACCTCTTTTAAGTTTTCCATGGAGAAAGGTTGCCCGCCCAGAAGATTTGTGGTAGCCTCCATCCGCACAAAAGGTATCTTATCCCTCCCATATTTTTTTATGACGTCATTCAGCTTTTGGATGTCTATGTTGCCTTTAAAAAGACTAGTGCTTTGCGTGTTGAGGGCTTCATCCGCGAAAATCTCTAAAATTTTTCCTCCCGCCAGCTCGAAGTGTGCCTTGGTGGTGGTAAAATGATAGTTCATCGGGATGACGTCACCCGGCTTGACGAAAACCTTGGCTATCAGATGCTCCGAGGCTCTTCCCTGGTGGGTGGGCAAAACGTACTCAAGACCCAAAACGTCCTCTATGGCAGAGGTTAATTTGTAAAAGGTTTCACAGCCGGCATAAGCATTATCAGAGAGCATCATGGCCCCCAGTTGGTTATCGGACATGGCATTGGTTCCGCTGTCGGTTAGCATGTCAATGAATATGTCTCTGCTCCTGAGTGAGAACGTGTTGTAGCCTCCCTCCTCTATTGCTTTCAGCCTTGCATCAACTGGTATAAGATTGCTCTTCTGCACGAACTTTATCTTGTGCATCTCTACGGGAATCTCTTTCCCGCTTGCAAGCCTTATAATCATTTGAATCTCCTTATGGGTTAAGTTTGAGATGTTGATTTCACAAAGCTATAAGGTTTCTCACTGGAATGTAATTCTGCAACACAGGATATTCATCTAAGAAATCCACCCTGCGTATGGGTTCACCTTCCTCTCATTTGACGTATGTAAGCCAGTTGTGTTTATCCTCGGCTTCTCCGCTGACGATACCGAAGAATCTCTCCTGCAGTTTTTTAGTTACCGGACCACGCTTGCCATCTCCCACCTGCACCCTATCTATGGAGTTTATGGGTGTTATCTCTGCCGCACTTCCGGTGAAGAAGACTTCGTCTGCGATATACAACGCCTCGCGGGGGATGGTTTGCTCAATCACCTTTATTCCCATGTCGAGCGCCAAGAGAATTACCGTGTTTCTGGTTATACCGGGCAGAATGGAGGCGCTGAAGGGTGGGGTAATCAAAGCACCATCTCTCACTATGAACACATTTTCGCCGCTTCCTTCACTTACAAATCCAAACACATCTAAGGCAATTCCCTCCACATATCCGTGCTCCTTTGCCTCCAGTTTTATCAATTGGGCATTCATATAGTTGGCACCGCTCTTAGCCATAACCGGCATGGTATTAGGAGCCATCCGGTTCCAGGAGGAGATGCACACCGGAACCCCATTTTCCAGGGCTTCCGGGCCCAGGTACGCACCCCACCGCCAGACCGCAATGCAAACATCCACCGGACAGCCAGTGGGGTCAACTCCTAATTGTTCGTATCCCCGATACACCACCGGTCTGATATAACACTCATCCAGCTTATTTAACTTTATCAGATCGATGATAGCCTGGTTGATCTCCTCCCTGGTGAAGGGTATTTCCATGCGGTAGATCTTGCATGAGTTAAATAACCGGTCGGTATGTGCCTGCAATCGGAAGATGGCAGGACCATTCTTGGTCTTGTAGCATCTCGCTCCCTCGAAAATGCTGGAGCCGTAGTGAACCACATGGGAAAGCACATGAATTTTGGCGTCATCCCAGTTAATCAACTCTCCATTCATCCATATCTTTTCAACCTTCTCAAAAGGCATTTTCCCTCCTCATCAAAAGCAGATTTAGGTGTTAAGTTATCAGATTTTATAGTTGCGTCAGGAGCTCCACTCCTGACGCATTAAAAGGTGTCAGGACTGAGGTCCTGACACAACACAAATATGTTAACTTATTTTATTTAAAACCATAAGTTAGGTTTTGGAATGTTTTTTTATTTTTCACAGCTTGCCACTCCCAGGGCAATCGACATGAATTTCGTCTCGTGCGAATCAGCGCGGGAAGTCAAGATCACAGGAACCTTAGTTCCCACCACGATGGCGGCACACTTTGCCTGAGCAAATTCAATTAACGTTTTATAAATGGCATTTCCGGTTTCTATGTTAGGACACAAAAGTATATCCGCCTTTCCTGGCATCTGGCTTTCAACTCCCTTTATCCTGGCAGATTCTTCTGAGACTGCATTGTCCAGACCAAATGGACCATCCACCAAAGCTCCCTTGATTTGACCCCGCTCTGCCATCATGGAAAGACAAGCACAATCTAAGGTGGCGGGCATCTTGTCGGGATACACTTTTTCCACCGCTGCAATGCAGGCTACGTTGGGCAACTTAATGCCCAGCGAATGGGCAACATCGACTGCGTTTTGAATTATTTGAGCTTTCTGGGCAAGTGAAGGTGCGATATTTATGGCCGCATCGGTGACCATCAGGAGTTTAGGATATGTTGGGATCTCGAAGACCGCCACATGGCTGAGGAGTTTGCCTGTCCCCAAACCAAATTCCTTGTCCAGAATTGCCTTCATGAAATGGGCAGTTCCCACCAGTCCCTTCATCACCAAATCTGCCTCTCCCCTGTTCACCAACTCACAGCATCTCAAGGAAGCAGAAAATCCATCCGCCTCTTGCCGGATTTCAAATCTTCCGATATCAATCCCATTCCTTAAAGCGAGCTTTTCTATCTTATCCTGCCTGCCCACCAGGATTATATCTACGATTTTCACCTTCCGGGCTTGCTCTAAAGCTACAAGAACCTCTTCATCCTCCGCCTGTGCTACTGCAACCCTTTTGGGACCGATCCTTTTGGCCAGAGTCAAAATGTCATTCAATGTTCTCATCACTCTGGGTTTCTCTCCGATATAATATTAAGAGTCCAAAATAATGATTGACAGCCAGGTTCAAATTGCTATAATATAAGGGCATATAACCAACAAAGCAAGAAAATAAAAACGAAGGAGCACTCTACTTACTTACAACTACCAAGCTGAAAAGTTTTGGAGATTTTGATGCAGACATGTCCTTTTTGCAAGACGACCTTAAGTGCCAAGAATACCTTTTGTGAAAAATGTGGATATTCCTTCGTTTTGCCTCTTCCTCAACCTTTCTTTCCTCACAAGAAATTTTATTTGGCCCTTTCGATTTTAAGCATCCTTTTGGGCATTCTGGCTTGCGTTTTTACATTCTTCCCCGCAGTGTATATGGGAAGTTTGTTTTTCGTTATCGGAGCGATAGGACTGGCAGGGGTTACACTGGAGAAGGCACGTGGGAAGTTTGATGCCCTTCTAATCAAAATCCTGGCTATACTCGGATTGTTTTTGGGCGTGTTGGGCTACATTTCTTTCATGTTCCTCCGCTCCAATGTTCCCGGCTGTGGTTACACCATGTAACTTAAAACAAAGCTCCCACTATTCCCCTCTGGAAAGAATAAGCCCCTTTACAGGATGAGTTGTATGTCTTATATTTAAGCCGCAAAAACAGTTTGAGGTCACCAGCCAAGTCATGAAGGCTTGGCTACGACAAATAATTAACAGCATGAGGACCAGTGCCTATCTGACAATTGCAATAGAATGAAAAGTCTTTTGTGGATGATACCCGACTGAAGAATACAAAACTCTCATTATGAAGTCGAAGAAAAAACGTTTAGCTACAAAAAAGAAGATTAAACCTGAAAGAAAATTACCGCCCTGGGAAAACATAACCATCGCCATTGCTTTGCTTTTGCTCTCCCTCTTATGGATTTTTTCCTTCTTTCCGGAAAGAAGATTGTGGGGGATCAATCATTGGGCTTATTTTCCTTTGTGGCTCAGAACCTTAGTGATCGCTTTTACATTCTTTATATTCATTCCTCAGTTAAACAAAAGACTTCAAATTCTGCTCAAGCAATCCGTTGTCATGGTCTTCAGCTTTCTGACAGAAAGGCGAAAGCAGTTAGGTTGTCTGGTGGTAGCCGGTGCCTCTCTTTTGGTATTTTATTTCTTTAAAACCAAAACCCACCTTCTGGGTGATGGATTTCAGATCCTTGAAAACATCGATGCTGGCACTCTTTCGGTCAACTGGAGTCAACCCTTAGCCATCTGGATTTATCTGTCTTCTTTTGACCTGCTTAATCAACTCTTTCATCTGGAGGGTGCGGCTGTTTATGCTATGATCAGCTACTTGAGTGGCATGATATATGTTGTTTTTGCTCTCCGCATGGCGATCCTTCTGGGAAAAAGCTCCTCTATCAGACTGTTTGTGTTCCTCATTTTGATATTGATGGGAAGCACCCAGCTTTTTTTCGGTTATGCGGAACACTATCCTCTACTTTGCAGTGGCATCCTGATATATCTGTTCTATTCTCTGAAATATCTGCGAGGAGAAACAAATATCTTGGTTCCGGTAATAATCTTTTTTGTTCTATTACCACTGCATTTCACCTCTTTATATCTTTTTCCATCAATGCTGTTCCTTTTCTTTTTCAATAGAGAAGGGAAAGACCTTAGTCATATATTTAGAAGCAAAAAAACGTGGATTTTACTTTTCTTCCTGTTGCTGATATTTGCAGGTTTAGTTTTATAT
Organism: Candidatus Zixiibacteriota bacterium; assembly: GCA_023127875.1. The sequence goes on along the minus strand of JAGMFA010000025.1, from coordinate 686 downwards.
ATTCGCAAATATAACTGGTATGTCTTCAGCTATTTTGTTCCGCTTCTCCATGGAGGTTACACTGGACCCAATTATACCCTCTTTTCTTTTTCTCATATCTTAGATTTTTTAAATCAGCAACTTCTAATTTCCCCGGTGGGCTTGGCTTTGTTTTTGGTCTTTTTGATTTTTAAGCCAAAACCCATAAGCACAAAAGATGGGATGTTTCGATTCCTGTTGATCGTGACTGTGGCACAGCTTCTTTTTAATTTTCTCATCAACCCAGGCTTGGGAGCACCCCGGGACTGGGATCTTTTTGCCAGCGTTGGATTGGGATTTACTGTGTTGTCCTTGTATCTTTTCAGCCGAATTTCACCAGATCCAAAGGTCGGTTATTTAAAACTTAGCCTCACCACGGTTGCCCTCTTTTTCACCTTACCCTGGATACTCATAAACGCCAGCCCCGATATGTCTGTGGCTCGATTCAGAAATCTTTTGGACCTTGATCCCAAGAAGAGTCGGAATGGACATTTCATTCTGGCGGGTTATTTTGACAAAATGGGCAAACCGGAACAGGTGGATCGAGAGAACAGAATGATAAAGGAAAAATTTCCCGAAGTTGAACCGGTCAATCAGGGATTGAGTCTTTTGCAAAAGGGTGATCTTGAACAAGCTTATCAGCGATTAACCCATTCCTTACAGATCTC
>JAGMFA010000024.1 GCA_023127875.1 Candidatus Zixiibacteriota bacterium | reverse complement strand
ACAAAAGTTCTCAATCACAGTTACACAACGCGTAGCCGAGGGTTCATCCCTCGGTGCCCCGCTTTGAACCTTAAACCTTCATCTCCTCTATCACTCGGGTCATGATCTTTTTCAGAAGCGGTTCCGATCTGGCGGCTGTTGCCAGAATCTCTGCTAGATTGGTGGGTTTTAAAGCATCCGGCAAGCCCATATCCGTAACCAGGGAGAAGCCCAACACCCTCATGCCTTGATGCCGCGCCACGATTACCTCCGGCACAGTGGACATTCCCACCACATCTGCTCCGATCAGTCGCAAGAATCTGTATTCTGCGGCGGTCTCCAGATTGGGTCCGCCAACCGACACATAAACTCCCTTTTGCAATTTAAGCCCCAAATTCAAAGTGACGTTCTCCGCCAGAGCAATCAGCTCCGGATCATAACAGCAACACATATCCGGGAACCGGGGACCCAGACTTTCATCATTGGGCCCAAACAAGGGGTTCGAGCCCAGAAGGTTAATATGATCCGAGATGACCATGATGTTGCCGGATTTGAACAAAGGATTCAGTCCTCCGCAGGCGTTGGAGACCACCAGGGTGTTTGCGCCTAAAGCCTTCATCACCCTTACCGGGAAAGTCACCTGTTTCAGGTCGTATCCTTCATAGTAATGAAATCTCCCCTGCATGGCAACCACATTTTTTCCGGAGAGCTCACCGAAGATCAATCGTCCGGCGTGGCTTTCTACAGTGGAGACGGGAAAGTGAGGAATCTCCTCATAGGAGATTTTCGCCTCCACCTTAATTCCCTCCGCTAAAGAGCCCAATCCCGTTCCCAGAATGATGCCTATCTGAGGGACGAATTTTGTTTTGCTCCTAATAAACTGGGTAGTTTCATTTATGCTTTCTTTAAGATCTTGTGTCTTATTCTCTCTCATCTTAACATCCTCGCAAAGCTCTTTTAAGTTTTTAAATCCTTGTCTCTTTATCTGAATTCGATTTAGCTTGACTTCGGCTGCCAGCGAACTGAAGCTCTTCTTTATACGATTGATCTTCCTTCTCCATTGATTCCAAAATGTTTCGATGAGTGTCAAGTAACGATTTCAATCGGATTATGTATTCCTTCTTGAGATTATCCAGATCGGCTATCTGCTTTTTTAGTCTAGAGAGAACTCTGTAGCTTTCCTCCAACTTCCTTTCGGCTTTTATCTGTGTTTCTCTCATCAGAAGCTGAGCCTCTCTTTCTGCATTCTCTCTGATCTCCTCGGCTGACTTCTGAGCGGTCAACAGCGCCTGCTTGAGGTTTCCCTCCAGGTCTTTATATCCTGTTAGAGTCGATTCCACCGAAGAGAACTTCTCTTTCAACTCAGCATTCTCCTTGATCATATCTTCCAGGGTGGATGACATCATCTCCAGAAAGGCATCCACCTCAGAGGGATCATAACCTCTGAAGGATCTCCCGAATGTCTGATTTTTGATATCTACCGGTGTGATTTTCAACTTTTACCTCCAGACTTCATTTGCATTTTTTTGACTCTATTATCGGCAATAATATTCGGACTTTACCTTCTCTCTTGATAATTATTTCAAACCTGCACTGATATCATACAGACTTGCCACCAGAAAATACTTTATAAACAGAAGTCCGAAGATGGCGATAATCGGCGATAGATCCAGACCCACTCCGCTACCCAGAGGAAGAAGTCGTCTGATGCGCTCAAGGACTGGATCGGTGATCTTAATCAAAAACGCCATTCCCGGATTATACGGATTGGGGTTAAACCAGGATAGAATTGCCCGTATGATAATAATAATCACATAAAGATTTATTCCCAGATCCAGAAGTTTGGCAATGGCAAAGACTAAATTGGCTAACAATGATCTTCTCCTGCTTTCAATATCTTCTCGGACCAAATATCCCGGTGCCTACTCTCACCATGTTGGAGCCTTCCTCTATGGCCACCTCGAAGTCGATGGTCATTCCCATGGAAAGATAGCGCATCTCCACGTTCGGTATGTTCGCAGACTTTATCTCTTCAAAGAGAGTTTTCAGTTTCTTAAAGCAGGGTCTGGTATCCTCTGGATTGTCGGAAAAAAGTCCGATGGTCATCAAGCCTTTGATCTTAATACCTTCGAATTTTGAGATTGTTTCAATTAACCACAATGCCTGATTAGGTTCTATCCCGAATTTGGTCTTCTCAGAAGAGGTATTTACCTCTACCAGCACGTCCATTATTTTTTGTTTTTCTATAGCTCTTTTGGAAATCTCCTCCGCAACGCGTACACTGTCCACTGATTGAATAAGATCAAAAAGTTCTACTGCTTTTTTGGCTTTATTGGTCTGCAGATGTCCCACCAGATGTTTTTCCACCTTTTCGGTTATCTGACAGAACTTTTCCTCTGCCTCCTGAACCCGATTTTCTCCGATGAGGTCTATTCCCCAGCTAATCGCCTCTTTTATCCTCTCCGGCTCCACGGTCTTGGTTACCACCACCAGCTTGACCTCATCTGTTCCCCTACCGCTTTTTTCCGCCACGTTCTCTATGCGAGAACGGATATATTCGATGTTTTCCTTTATCCCTGCCATTTTAACGTTGCAATATAATATCAATTGCCCTAAAAAAACAACAACTTTCTTACGTTATCTTGTAACTAAACAGGTAGAAAGTTTCCACCCTGTGGGGTTGTCTTGGATGAAGAAGGGGAGTGTTAAAAGAGGTATCTAAGTGAAAAGAGGAGATTCAACTCGTTGGTGCGGGGTACCCTTCGGCTTCCGCCCTCAGGGCAAGCCCTTACCCCGCACCACATCAAATGATCGGATCTAATTCGATAGTTGAATTGTCATCGCAATAATAATTTCTGTAGCTGGAATAGAGGTAATCTTCTGGTTTCTTTGCCAGTCCTCTCTTTACCGGGTTATTGTGAATGTAGTCCATTTTTGATTTTGAATACTTTCTCCGAATGGATTCCCAAACCTCTGAAACCCTCTTCCCAAACCATATGCTTTTCTTTCTTTGGATTTACAATGGTAAATAGTTCCATCAAATGGGACTTCTTGTCTTTCTTCAACTGCGCCAGTATTTGTTTAGAAGTATACATTTTGAACTCCTCCATTATCTTTGACAAATTATTCTTATCCCTTAAATAAATCATTAAGTGAACATGTTCTGGCATAATCACATATGCCCATAGCTTGGAACCAAATTCATGTCGATAAAAATTTAGGTTTTCGATAATTATGTCAAAGTATGGTTTAGTTTCGAAGACCTTAATATAGTTTTTTATCTTGGTGGTAATAAAATAGGCGTAGCCTTCTAAAGATATGTTTTTCCACTTAGGCATTTTCTAATGTTTTTTGTGTTTCGGGGTGAGGGTTCATCCTGAAGGGCACCCTGAAACAACTGATAAATTCTTCTTCATCCTTGTGTTGGTGCGGGGTACCCTTCGGCTTGCGCCCTCAGGGCAAGCCCTTACCCTGCACCTTTTATGTTTCTGGGTAGGGGTACCCCGAAACAACGGACGAGGTATATACATGATAACTAAGACTCGTCCCCGGAAATCTTTTTGTTCAAAACAGCAATTAAATCGTCGATTTTATGTCGGGTCTGTTCCATGGAGTCTCTTTCCCTTAAGGTGACGGTTTCATCCTCTAAGGTTTGAGAATCGACGGTGATGCCGAAAGGTGTGCCAGCCTCATCCTGACGGCGATAGCGTCTTCCCACCGCGCCCCTGTCATCGTAAAACACGTTAAAATGAGGTCTTAGCATCTTGGCGATCTTTTGGGCAATCTCCGGCATATTGTCCCGATTCACTAAAGGAAGAATAGAGGCTTTGACCGGGGCGATTTTTGGATTAAGTCGCAAGACCACTCTTTTTTCGCCTTTCACTTCCTCCTCATGGTATGCATCTACCAGACAAACCAGCATGCTTCGATCAACACCTGCAGAGGTTTCTATTATATAGGGGATGAACCTCTCCTTGGTCTGGTCATCGAAATAGGAGAGGTCTTTGCCTGTGGCTTGACTGTGACGGGACAGATCATAATCGGTGCGGTTATGTATCCCCTCAATCTCTTTCCAGCCAAAGGGGAAATTATATTCGATATCGTAAGCCATCTTGGCGTAGTGGGCTAACTCTTTTTTGTCGTGCTGATGGAGCTTTAAGTTCTCCTTCCTGATCCCTAAATCAACGTACCACTTCATCCTCTGTTCTTTCCAGTAATCGATCCATTTATCTTCCTCTTTGGGATTGATGAAATACTGCATCTCCATCTGTTCGAATTCACGGGAGCGAAAGATGAAGTTGCCCGGTGAGATTTCATTCCTGAACGCCTTACCTATCTGAGCAATGCCGAAAGGGATCTTCTGACGGGCGGGTCCCATCACGTTCAGAAAATTCACATAGATTCCTTGGGCGGTTTCAGGTCTTAAATAGACTACTGACGCTTCATCCTCCACCGGTCCCATGTGTGTTTTGAACATCAGGTTGAACATGCGCGCATCGGTAAGATCCCCGCCGCAGGCAGGACAAACGGAACCCTCTACATCGTCAGCCCTAAATCTTTGCTTGCACTTTTTACAGTCCACCATGGGATCGGTGAAACCCTCCACGTGTCCTGAGGTTTCCCACACCTTGGGATGCATCAGGATGGAAGCATCCACTCCCTCGATGTCATTCCGAGTTTGGGTCATGCATCTCCACCAATGATCCTTGATATTTTTCTTCAACTCCACCCCAAAGGGACCGTAGTCCCAACAGCTATTGATCCCACCGTATATCTCTGAGGATTGAAAGATAAAACCTCTCCTTTTGCACAGGGAGACCAGTTTGTCCATTAAATCCGGTTCCTTCTTTTTTGCCACATCTCCTCCTTGGTAGCTCGAAATTTTCTCATTTGAGGATACGCCATGAAATTCAGTCTTTTCTATTGTTCTTGCAGACTAATCTTGCTTGAAGCTTTCATCAGTTTTCAAGAATTCCAATGACTTCAGCTCTTTCCCTCTTCCGGTATGATAATCCAAAAGATTAAGGATCACACTTGAAAGCTCCTTTAAGTGTTCCTTTGGAATGTTATACGTATTTAAATCTTCGGTCTTTATGGATTGAAGTTTAAGCGCTGAAGTAACGGAATCTTTTGATAATCTGAGATATGCCTGGTCCGATCTGGCACACCTTTTGCAAATGATACCTCCTTTTTCGGGGCTAAACAATATGAATTTCCCCTCTGCATGTTTATTACAACTTACACATTTATCGAACTTTGGCTTATATCCCAGAAGATGGGTTAATTTCAGAGCATAATAGGTGAAGGATTTCTCCACCAATTCTTCAGGACAGCTTTCCATGAAAGATAAAGTGACTTTTGTCAACTCAAAAAGTTGGGGATTTGATTCCTCTCCAGTGATAAGTCGATCCAAAAGCTCTAAAACAGCGGAGGCAAAGATGTATCTATTTAAATCCTTATAAAGTGACTGATACGATTTTATTGTATCGCTCTGGGATAAAAGATAGATCTCTGTGGTTTGTTTTTTATAGAAGACGATCTGAATGTGTGATAGGGTTTGTAAAGCTCCAGCCAGTCTGCTTTTAGGCTTTCTGATTCCCTTGGCAATGACTTTGATCTTGCCGTGATCTTTAGTATACAGAGTGGCGATTTTGGAGGTGTCGCCAAATTTAATGCTTTTCAAAACGATGGCTTCGGTCTTGGTGATGCTCATGGGGATAGGGAATCGGGTGCGGCGGGTTGGTCGGATTTCTTTTCTTCTGTGGGTTTGGATTTGTCTTCGTGGATGATCCGGTATACTTTTTCCCCCTCTTTTAGCATACCCAATCTCTCTCTGGCTTGTTTTTCTATATAGAATTCATCATCGGTGAGCCTTTTTTTCTCAATTTCTAAATCAACGATTTCAGCGTCAAGCATTTTGGATTCTTTTTCCAAGCTCTTTTTATCTTTCCAACGAGAATGAATCTGAACAAATCCATAAGGTCCAGTAAAGAAACGATAGGCTAAGAAGGCGAAGACCAAAAGTAACAAAATCCTTTTGACCGTTTTTTTCCTTCGAGCACTTCGCTGTTTTACCTTGTTGAAGAAACTACTCGTCGGAAAATCTTTTTTCTTTTTTCTTCTGGCCATCTTCCCTCTAAACATATCTCAGCTTGAACGCTTTTTCAAAGGTTTTTGCTCTTATTATCTTTTTTCTTAATCCTTCATAAGGCGGAAACGCACCGCCATACCCAATGACTCTCCTCGCTCTTTGTATCATTTCAAGTTGTTGAGCAGTCCAATTAGGAGAAACGTAAGTATTCTTAGGCATTGGCTTCAATGGCTCATATCTCATGGGATAGGCAACGACACCCCATTCCAAAAGATCCTTTATGCGGAAAAGAAAGTTCTCTGGATCGTCATTTTTGTGGTTGTGCAGGCAGTAAACTATAATTCTTCTTCCTCTTATGCCTACATCCTTTAAAAGTGCTATTGCTCTCTGAAGAGGCCTTCTTATCCCTGGGGTATCATAAGCTAATCTTACAATCGGCACTTTTAATCTCTTAAGTCGCAAAGCGACCTCTTCGGTTAGTAATCGGGCATCCAGCCCTTGATTGAAGTCTACCTCAAGATTGAGTTCTTTAAGCTCATCGAAGATATCTCTCCAGTAAGGAGAGGCAAGGATATTGTTGTCCCAGAATATGACTTTTTTGTATCCGGGATGTATCAGCTTCTTTATTGATTTCCTTGCTTGAAACTCTGGTTCCAACTTATGTACAGAGCAAAAGGGACATTTCCTAATGCACCCTCTTGAAGAAAAAACGATGCTCGCCTTCCATTCAGGCACAAGAGAATAATCTGGTAAAATATTATCTATTCTTTTAAATAATCCTTTATGGATTCTTATTCGATTTTTGAAGGTCTCGCGAAGATGGTCAGGGCATAAGGTGGCATAAATACCGCCGACAATTATGTCAGCCTTCTTGTATATGCCGGCATAGAAACCAATGACTTCGTGTACTGGCTCCCAGGCATACGTAAAAAGGCTAGTTATGTAGATTTTGCGTGGGTTGAATCCATTGTCTACTATTCCCTTTACGAGTCGAACGGAGTCGCCTCTTCTTCTATGATAGGCCGCAAGTTTGAGAAGACCTAGGGGAGGATATGCCGTATGGTAACTTCTCGATCTTCTAGGTTCAACCAGCAGAATTCTACGATGATTGTTGTTGCTTGCAGTCATTACGCTATGGCTTTGACAGATTCATGACCCTCAATTTCGGCAGACCAAGTGTTACTTGTGTGGTCTTTCCATTTCTTATTTCGAGCATGGGGCTATTTATAAGTTGGACGAGCCGCTCTTTTGGGAATCTCGGGGCGGTGGTTCGGGGATCTGGCTTAAGGTAAAACCGGAAGTTCATCATTTGCGTGTCCAAGTTGCCTAGATAGAAATTAACCTTCTCAGTTTCACACGCGTAATTTACGAAGGCAGCTACTTGATTAATAAAGTAGGGTACGTAGAGCTTCAGTCTCGCTTGATCATTGTCGTGAGCCAGATAGGCACGTATCACTTTTTCACCGTTAGCGCCGTATCTTTGGAGTTCTGTTTTTATGTTTTCAAGACTTCTCAGAATTTCTGCGTCTTTGCTGCAGTCCAAGTTACAGGAGATGAAGAGCAAGTAATCTATCTTGTGGGCGGATTGAACCTCCACGAGCTTGCGAACCGCATCTAACCGGCGCTGTTTTCCTTGGGCGTCTCGGTACAATAATCCTCCACTGTAATCCAAAGAGATAACATCAAAAGGGTATGGCGTTCTTTTTCCAAATTCGTCTTTTCCATCTAATATTATTGAGTCGATATCTCCCCTCAACAAAATCACGTTTCCGAGTAGACCGCATCGGAAGGCGGTCAACATTAACGAGTGCTGCTTCTTCCAAGGTTTCTCTGGCTCACCTCTCTCTACAGCAACAAATTCAGAGAAGGAATCCTTCCAGTCCCGGACATCTTTCATTTCGTCAGAGGGAAGGCCAAAATAGCGCAACCGTCCGGACTTCTTTACCAACTTCTTCTGGATTAACTCGTATTGAAGGTCCCGGACGACCTGTTTGTTCTTGGTAAAACGCGATCTGCGCATCCTCATGCCCCTTATTTAAGAAAAAGCTCTAACCAAGGCATCATCGATTCTTTGAATAACTCGCTCTAGCAATTCGGGATTAGCTCTAAACTCTTCTCTCAAGCAACCCGTCACTATCTCGTAGACTTTTTTTGCCTCCTGGTTTAGTCTGAGTGCCCTGTCAACTCTATAGAATTTTCGAGAATCAGCCTGCTCGAGTTTTCTGAGGAAGGTTTTAGTCTTTGAAATGACTCTTTTGCTCTGTTCAATAAGCTTGTGGTCCTCCTCCGTTTTTGTCTTCTTTCCTTCAGTCTGCCGCAACCTTTTTGCTAGATCCTCCACAGATTTCCGGATTTGATAGTTGACATCCGGCCGCAGGACCTCCTTCAAAGTCCCTTGTTTCCATTGCGTCTCTTTATCGTCCAACAACTTGAGTGTGTCGTCCGTTTTCTCTCCGAAACGCCTCCGAGCAGATTGTGCTCCAGCTTTGCGATTCAAAACCTGTGATATGCGCCGACACCTGTTGTATAGACGGTTTCTTGCGTCGTTATCCTCAAAGTCTCCTCTGTCAGCAGATGGGGTCACTCCACTGTCCAAAACATGGATTTCTCCAAAAAAGTAAAACGCACGCTCTGGCGTGGCGTGCCAAAGGGTTTTGCGGGTCAGGTGTCGATCTCCGATTGCGAAGTTCTTAAGTCTATACAGCAGCCCGCTGTCCTCCTTCTGTTCGAATTGCCCCTTTTCCGTGTGCCCACAATACCAGCACTCGGCTATCAACGGCGAGCCATCCTCGTCTGAGGCGAAGATTTCCTCATATTCTGGTCTCGTGTAGTTGGAAGGAAAGGGTTTGAACAGCGGTTGTCCGTTAAGGAGGATATCTAGCGCGTGGTACTCTTCGACGTTTTCCTTTAGGCGCGTTTCAATCTCAGTGGCAAAAATGAAATCGGGATGAAAAGGCACCGGGCAATTCCTTTGCAGGTAGTCCTTAATCTGGCCGACCTTGAACAACATTTGAGCATCTTTGCGGATCTCATAAAGCTCTACCAGAGTGTAGTGTGCTTCTTTGTTCTCAAGCCGCTCGTCGATTTCGCCATGGTCTTGGAGAAGCTTCTCCAGGGGAGGATTCCTCGTAGACTCAACCTCCTTAAGCATCGCCTGAGCATCAATTGTCACTGTGAAAACCTTCGCCACTCCATACTTCGATGTCGTCACAATAATTTTCTTGGCCACTGCGAGACCCGAATCTTTTCCTATTCCTCTGAAACCTGCTTCTTTGCGCTTGTCCTTTTCTGAATAACCGAGATATCGATACTTCTCTACCTCCTCTTCTCCCATTCCCATCCCGTGATCCGCAACAAAAATGGAAGGTTGCTCAATTTTTACTTCAATTGGGCTTATCGTGGAGCTGCCGGATTTTTCCCTCCAGGAAATTGATGCATCAAAAGCGTTCTGAATAAACTCCCGCAGAACATGCCTTTTATCTGGATAGAGACCAAAACTTAAAGCTTCAATAACTGAGCCGTACGCAAAATGTTCCTTTTTGGTCTTGGATAGTTTGTTTTTCATATCTCGCCCCTAATTATTCCGTTATATTGTAAAAAACCTTCTTTCCTAAGAACTGTGCCCTTTCCTTCAATTCCTCCTCAATTCGCAACAGTCGATTGTATTTGCAGATTCTGTCGGTGCGGGAAGCCGAGCCGGTCTTTATCTGGCCGGCATTGGTTGCCACCACCACATCAGCAATGGTGGTATCCTCAGTTTCACCTGACCGGTGAGAGACCACCGCGGTGAAGCCTGCCGTCTTTGCCATCTCTATGGCATCTAAAGTTTCAGTTAAGGTCCCGATCTGATTAAGCTTGATCAAAATGGAGTTGGTGGCTTTAAGCTGGATTCCCTTCTCCAGTCTTTTTATGTTGGTGACGTAAAGGTCATCGCCCACGATTTGGATTCTGCTTCCCAGCCTCTGGTTGAGCTTCACCCATCCATCCCAATCATCCTGCGCCAGACCGTCCTCAATGGAAATGATAGGATACTTATTTACCAGATTCTCATAGAAATCGACCATCTCCTCGGAGTTAAACTTTTTATTTTCAGCTTTAAGCACATATACTTTTTCTTTTTCATCATAAAATTCTGAGGCGGCAGGATCTAAAGCTAAAAGCACGTTCTCTCCCGGCTTGTATCCGGCTTTTTCGATCCCTTCCAAGATTACCTGAAGCGCTTCCTCGTTGGAATTCAAATTGGGTGCGAATCCTCCCTCATCTCCTACTGCGGTATTGTAGTTTTTCTTCTTCAGCACACTTTTGAGATGGTGAAAGATCTCCGCCCCCATTCTTAAGGCTTCCTTAAAATTAGGCGCACCCACCGGCATTATCATGAACTCCTGCAAGTCCACGTTATTGTCCGCATGTGATCCCCCGTTCACAATATTCATCTGGGGAACCGGAAGTAGCTTGGAATTAACTCCTCCAATATATTGATATAAAGGCAGATCGCAGTAGAAAGCGGCGGCTTTGCATGCGGCAAGCGAAACTCCCAGAATGGCATTTGCTCCCAGATGGCTTTTGCCTTCTGTGCCATCCAGATCGATCAAGAATTTGTCCAATGCAACCTGATCTAAAGCATCCGGCTCATTCTCCTCCAGCTCCGGGGCGATCACGTTATTGACGTTACCCACTGCTTTAGTCACACCTTTCCCCAAAAAGCGGTTTGGGTCTTTATCTCTCAGCTCCAGAGCTTCATGTTCACCCGTGGAGGCGCCTGAGGGGACAGCCGCCCTTCCAAAAGATCCATCCTCCAGAACTACGTCCACCTCCACTGTGGGATTTCCACGAGAATCTAAAATCTCACGGGCATGACATTCTATGATTGCCGGCATATTTTTTCTCCTTCTATAAGGTTAAAGACGATCTTTGTTCTTGGGTATAATCTAAATGAAAGAAAATGATTTATCAACAAAAAAATTACTATGATCAAGTTTATACTAATGGTTTCTGTAGTTGCCTGATTTATCGGGCAAAATCAGGCTCGATGAATCGAGCCCCTACATGTAGGGGTCGGATTTATCCGATCCGCCAAACTTCAGCTCGATGAATCGAGCGACTACAATGGATGGCTCACAAGCGGACTTGAGTGGATTTTCTCTTGAAGAGAAGTAGGACTTGGTAGGGGAGAGGCAACAAATAGGGAGGGGGGGTCACGGAAGCTGTGATCTCTTTCTTATGGCCCATTCGATGGACAGACAAAGGACAAAGATAGCCAAAAGTAGAGGATGATTCCAGAGTTGAATCTCTTTTTTCTTCTGCTCTTCTTTTTCTATCAAATCAAGATCCTGGGTGAGATTTTCAATCTGTTCCTTCTCGTAATATTTTCCTCCGGACACCTCAGCTATCCTTTTCAGAAGATCGAAATCCGTTTTCAGATCGGAGTCTTCCACACTGTATTCTTCCACCAAGAATTCGCCTCTCTTTTTGCCAATTCTTTTGCCATCGCGGAAGACCTTTCCTTCAAATAAGTATTTTCCGGGTGGAAGGGACCTCAATGTGGCAGTATAGTCACCCAGTTCGCCTAAGCTTAAATTGATCACCTCCGAATCCGGCAGAGCTTCTCCTTTTATGTTTACCACCACCGAGGCGTCACTTATCTTCTGATAATTTTGATCGAAGATTTTGGCTTTGAAAGTTATCCTCTCTCCACTTTTGTATATTTTTTTGTCGGTGAACAGATTTATCAAATCCATATCCTCTCTTACCACCAGCCACCGGATTGAATTGTTCCAGAACGTTTGATAGATTTGGTTATCCTTTCCGATTCCCCACAAAAGAAAATCCCATCTCCAAAATGGTGTCACCGTGATCGCCATCACCTTTCCTTTTCCATAATTTCTAACTACTATCCCGGAAGAGAGGATATCAGGAATTAAAGGATTTTTAAACCCAGCCAGATTGGTGGCATCTTTGGTCGCCGAACCAAGGATGACAGCTCCTAAGAATGGAGGGAGATCAGACCAAATCTTTGTATTCTCCTCTGAGTTTTCCACCAATTGGGTAACCGGATGTAGCTTTCCTTCTTCGGTTAGTTTCAGATTGAGATTGGCGGAGGAAAAGGTGATACTTTTTCCCGAAGGATCAAATGGCAGAAGAGATGATATCTCCATAAAGCCATGAGTGTCCATAAAATTCTTGCCCAATAAGAAAAGAGCCGAGCCACCTTGGTTGAAGACAAAACCCTCGGTTTCCTTCTTATGGCCTTTCAAAATGAACTTGGGAGGATCAACAAAAATTAAAATGTCAAATGAACTTAATTGTTTTTCCCCTTGTGGAAATCTGCCCAGGATGGGTTTTCCTTCTTTTCCATAGACTAAGGTTTCAAGCTCAATATTTCTATCCCTCTCTAAAGCCCTCTTCAGAAAAGTGTATTCCCAGTTTAAGCTTCCGGCGATCAAAAGTATCTTGATTTTGCTTTTTAAAACTTTGATGGTAAATGATCGCTGGTTATTCTCCTTAACTGACTCCTCCTTCTGAAAAGGAATTGACAGTCGATACTGATGTAGCCCAGCCTCTTTCGGAGTGATGGAGAAGTCGACGGTCTGGGATGCTCCGGATTTGCCCAGGCTTAAGTTTTGCTGGGCTAAAGTGGCTTTCTTCTCCTTTATGGAAACTGGAATTTTCAAATTATCAAAGCCTGCCTGAGAGACGTCAACCTGAATGGGAATTTGATCATCCACGTAGGCTATGTCATTATAAACGATTCTTTCTATGGACACATCTTTGGGAGGAGTATATTCGCCCACTCCGCAGGTGTAAATTGGAGTATCCTTCGATTTCGCCACCACTACTGGATCCTCGCCCAGATTATTTGCGCCATCACTTAAGATCACAATGCCGACTAAGTTTTTCTCCTTAAATTCTTTCTGTACCAACTCTATGGCTTCTCCTATGGAGGTAGCGGTGCCCAGGGAGTCAGGAAATTCTCCTTTTATATCCAGGGAGATGAGGGAGTCGGCAAAACCGAATGTTTTTAATTCTGCCTCAGATGAGACCTTTTCAAAGATATCGCTTTTCAATAAACTCTGTAGTTCCTCTATTCTTTTGATGTTTGCCCCTTTAAGATTCATGCTTCTGGAGATGTCCAAGAGCAGAGCGATCACCGGCTTTTGAGATACTCTTCTGGCGATGGTTAAAATCGGCTCGGAGAGGACTAAAAAAAGGGAGAAGATAGCTATGATCCTCAAAGTTAGAAGCAGAGCCTTTTTTCTTTTACTCAAGGGAGGAAAGGTATGCCGGTAAGTTAAGATGGCGAAGAGAAGAGCTAAGATGAAAAGACCAATCACCACCTCCAGATTTCTCTCTTGAAGATTTAAAAGTAATTCACTGATTCCGAGCAAACTGGTTTTCTCCTTTCAGAAGACTTATACAAACATACGCAACAGTTGCCCCTGACGTTTTTAAAATGAAATGGAAGCACACCAAGAATCACCGTAAGATGGAGCTTTTTGAGGATGAAGGAGGGTGTGTTGGGTCTCGGTCCTGTACCAACAAGTAAGGGAAGGAGGTTGAACTTTATTTCTCTCTTTTGATCACAAAGCTGACCAGATCCTGCAAGGCTTTTTTATATTTTGAATCTTTCAGCTCAAAAAGATGGCTTATTGCCTTCTCTCCAAAGTCGCTGGCTTTCTTTTGGGCATATTCCACTCCACCATTTCCTTTTATTAAAGAAAGAATCTCATCAAAATCTTTTTGGTTGAAGTCGTTTTCCAAAAGCTTCAAAATCTTATTTTTAGAGCGAGGATCACATTCCCTTAAGGTGTGTATTAAGGGGAGGGTAATCTTTCCCTCCTTCAAATCATTTCCCAGACCTTTGCCGGTCTTTTCGGTCTCACCCACCCAATCTAAAAGATCATCAGTTATCTGGAAAGCCATTCCCAGGTTTTGTCCATAACCTTTCAGCTTTTTCTGTACCCTTTCATCTGCTCCCGCCGCTACGGCTCCGGATTCACAGGAGGCGGTGAAAAGTGAGGCAGTCTTTTCTGAAATAATTTGAAGGTAGGTCTCTTCATCTAAATCAAAGTTGTGGCTCTCCTGAACCTCGTTCATCTCTCCGATGCTCAGGTTTTCCGTCGCCCTAGAAATGGTAGAGAGAAGAGAGGGAGATTTCGTTTTCACTATTAATCTTAACGACTTGGCCAGAAGGAAATCACCCATCAACACCGAGACCAGATTATTCCATTTATGATTTACCGAAACCTGCCCCCTTCTTACCTTGGATTGATCTATCACATCATCGTGCAGGAGCGTGGCGGTATGTATGAACTCAATCGCCAAAGCCACGTTCATCACCTGGGGGTTCGATGCAGAGTCAACCTTTGCGTTCATACATGCCTCATACGAAAGAAATACCATTGCCGGTCTGAGCCTTTTGCCCTTGCGATTGACCAGATGTTCAGCTACCTGTGAAATCAGAGCAGAATCAGAATTCAGATTCTCTTTGAGCTTCCCATCAAACAGGGTTAGATCGTTTTTGATTGGCGAAAGTATTGAACTTGTGTCCATCTCTTGAGGTAAGTTAACATCTAAAAGAACATGATTAAGATACTGCTATACATTGGTTAAATAATATACGTTTTCTGGGTCAAAAGTCAAACAAAAAAGCTCCTCAAAAAAAGCTTATTGCATGAGTTTTGTAGAAAAGCTGGTTTGGACTTTGGCATTCTAATTGGTTTGACATTCTTTCTTGACCTGTAGAAGATATTTGTAGAAAGCCTGTTTCACCTCATTTAGGGTTTCTAAGACAAAAAGCTTCTGCCTAAGTTCCTTGGAGAGGGGCATCCCCTTGGTATACCAGACCAGATGTTTTCTCATGTTTCTTATGCCTACATATTCCCCTTTTTCCTTCACTGAAAGTTCTGCATGCTCCAGACAGATTTTGATTTTTTCATCAGGTGAAGGCTCTGGCAAAAGCTCTCCATATTTCAAGAAGTGATTGGTGCGGGAGAATATCCATGGATTTCCTAAAGAGCCTCGCCCGATCATCACCGCATCGCAACCGGTGCGGTCAAGCATGTTTTTCGCATGCTGAGGAGAGAAGACGTCCCCCGATCCGATCACCGGTATATTCACCTCTTTTTTCACGTCAGCAATTATATTCCAATCCGCTTTATTGGAGAATCCATCCTTCTGGGTTCGGGGATGAATGGTGATGGCTGAAGCTCCACATTCTTCCGCCATCTTTGCCACCTGGACCGCTACCAGATTATTTTGATCCCAGCCGCTTCTGATCTTTACGGTTACCGGAATCTCAGTAGATCTGGTGACCGCTGAGATTATTTTTTTCAGAAGCCCCAGATCTTTAAGCAAAGCCGCTCCCTCGTTTTTTTTGACCACCTTTTTCACCGGACACCCAAAGTTCAAATCAATCAGATCCGGCTTGAGTTTACCAGCCAACTGGCAAGCTGAAGCCATTCTCTCGGGATGGGAGCCAAAGAGTTGAACGCCTATGGGTTTTTCCTCTGGTTTAAAGTAAAAAAGCCTCAAAGTGCTGGTATTACCTCTGAGGAGACCTTCAGCTGAGATCATTTCGGTATATACTAAAGCCGCACCAAACCGTTTGGCTACAAGTCGATAGGGAGAATCGGCGATTCCCGCTAGAGGAGCTAAGACTACCCTTCCGGGCAAAATCAAGTTTCCAATTTTCATGTCGACAATATAATAAAAGCTGAACGGGGATGCAAACGACTTTAGATCGCTTTCCGTTATTAGTTTGTTTAAAAAATCAGCAAGCCAGAGTAAGCATGTTGACAAAAACCCGGAAAGAAATTATTCTTTCATTCAGAAAACATAAGCCAGGGGGGTAAGATGCCTGAAATCGTGGTTAGGTATGAGGATAAGGTAATTGAAAGGGTGGTCACCCAAAAGAAAACAATCAGCATCGGAAGGACTCCGGACAATGACATAGTTTTGGAGAATAAAGCGGTTTCCAGAAAACATGCTCTGATCGAATTTGACGAGAATTCCGCTTTGATCATGGATAACGAAAGCCTGAATGGAGTCTTTGTGAATAGCCGAAAGGTAACCGAGGAGGTGTTGAAAGATAACGATCAGATCACCATCGGCAAGTTTAACTTGCTTTATCATCGGGATATCCCTAAGGAGACCAAGTTTGCGCACTTGGATGGGACCATGGTCCTCCAGACTCGAAAACAGAGGGAGCTTTTAGAAAAGGATAAAAAAGCCAGAGAAATGGTCGAAGTGGTTGGTGGATCAGTTCTTTTGGGTGAAGCGTATACCACTCGGAAGCAGTTTCCCTTAAATAAACCGGTTATTACTTTCGGCAAATCAAAATTCGTGAACATCCCGGTGAAAGGCTTTCTGGTTTCCAAAATCCAAGCCAAGATCATCAAAGACAAAGACGGCGTTGTGCTGGTGAATCTGGGACGCAGAGGCAAGACCAAAGTGAACGGAGAAGAGATTCAGAGAGTTCGTCTGAAGAATGATGACCTGATTGAAGTGGGCAAATCAGTGTTTCGTTTTGTCCAAGGAAACAGCCAATGAGATATGGATTCTTCTCGGACGTCCATTCCAATCTGGAGGCTTTGAAGGTGGTGGTGGCAGACTTCCAGAAGGAAAAACTTAACCGGGTGTTCTTTCTGGGAGATGCGGTAGGATATGGACCTGATCCGAACGAATGCACCTCCATAATCAACCAGGTGGCGGATGTGAAATTAATGGGAAACCATGATTATGCCGCATTGGGATTGATAGAGACTAATCTGTTCAATGAACATGCACAAAAATCCATGGAGTGGACCAAAGGCGTACTGACCGAGAAAAGCTTAAAGATCCTATCCCGCTTTGCCATGGATCATAGATTCGATCAGTCCTATTTAGTTCATTCTACCCCCAAGGAGCCGCCGGAATGGAATTATATCTTAGATTTAGATGACGCCGAGGAGAATTTCAACTTTTTTTCCAAACAGATTTGCATCATCGGTCATTCACATTATCCGGCCATCATCAAAAAATACGATGAAAAACACTGCTTTTTGCATGATGAGACCTGGACAGAGATAGAGAAAGGCTTTAAATATATCATAAATATTGGATCGGTGGGACAACCACGTGACGGGTCCAACCAAGCATGTTATTTAGTCTATGACACCAAAGAGAAGATGGCCACTTTAAAAAGACTTTCTTACGATTTCAAAAAGACTCAGACAAAGATGAAAAAGAGGGGATTACCTCGATTCCTTATTGATCGGCTGGCCGTGGGAAGATAACGGGGAGCAAAAAAGTTCTTTCTATTTTAAGGAAAAATTTTATTGGGGAGCTGTTTTTGGTAAAAATTCCGTTTGCACCAACGCATGCATAGGATTTCGGTTTTTCGGTGTGTCGATTATTTTGCGTAGCCCCCGTTCGGGGGCGCCGAGGGCTCGCCCTGAAGGGCTGAACCCTCAACTACGCGCTGGGGGGATGATTTTAAAATTCCCATTTGGTTTTGAAAAAGAAAATCTTGGTTTCGCCAAGCCTTTTCACAGGATACTGTGGTATGCCCGTTCGGGCACACCTGCGGATATGGCTTGACTGGTCTAGTGCTTTATTAAATAACATAT
>JAGMFA010000236.1 GCA_023127875.1 Candidatus Zixiibacteriota bacterium | reverse complement strand
GGGAGGTTAGGAGGGGTTATAAGGCGTGTTTTATTTAACGCAACATTATTGCATACGCCCCCGTCTGGGCGTCGGCTCGTCTGGGAGGGCACCCCGAACCAACGTATAAAGTGCAAGAAGCCTTGTAGGTCAAGCATGTCCGTTCTCCCGCCAAAGGCGGGATCAGGATGAATCCGGAGGACTGCTTGACAAAAAAGAATCTAAAAAAAGGAGTTCATCCGTAAGGATTTTATAAAAGGCTTACGCCTTAACTCCAAAGGGAATTGTCAACCACCTCATTTGAGTCAAATGACCTTCGGGATGGTTGACCTGCAAAACTTCAGGCTTCAGAAAGAAATAAAGAGTGAAAAAGTAGATAAATCTGATATCAAATCCAAAGCAAAGATTTTGAAAACAGTAATCAGAGATTTTGCCTTGAAGGTTGATGTTAATCTGAATTAAAGAGAATATAAATGTCCCCTCACCGAGAGCGTATAGCAAGGAGGCTGTCGAAAAATCCTCAAAGTCGATTTATGGTTCTGCAAATTCACCATAAATGGTTGTCTTTTCCTCCTCAAGAAGATATATTATCTACGTGTCCATGGATCCGATTTGGGTCAAATGACTTGCGGAATTTGAACAAAGATAGTATCTTAAGGATGGTTCACAAAAACCTTTGAGGAGGAGAATGGGATCAATCGAAACACAAACGCAAGAAAGTAATTCGTCTTACTCGGTAAAATTAGATGTCTTTGAAGGTCCTTTGGATCTGCTTCTGTTCTTGATCAAAAGGGACAAAATAGACATCTACGATATTCCCATCGCTCACGTCACCAAACAATATTTGGAATACATCGAATTGATGAAGGAATTGAACTTAGAGATTGCCGGTGAGTTTATCGTCATGGCGGCTACCTTGATGCGAATCAAGGTGAGGATGCTTCTGCCCAAAACCCAGGATGAGGAGGAAGAGGAAGATCCGCGTGAAGAACTGGTTTCTGCCCTTTTGGAATATCGAAAATTCAAAGAAGCCGCCCAGGTTCTAAAAGGAAAGGAGGCGGAACAGTCCCGCTGGTTTCCCCGAAGTGACTTCACTTTTCTTGATCGGCTTCCCGAAGACCAGATTCTGGTGGAAGCATCTCTTCCCGATCTGATTTTCGCTTTCAAGAGGATTCTGGATTCCCACCCCAAGGAAACCTTCCATACCATAGATTACCCCAAAGTGAGCGTGGAGGAAAGAATCGAATATGTCTTAAACTGCCTGGCACAGAAAGACGGAGTTGTCTTCACCGAGCTTTTCTCGGATACTCCCATCAAATTGGTGATGGTGGTCACCTTTATGGCAGTTTTGGAGTTGATCCGACTACAGAAAATTTATATCCGACAAACCAAACATTTCGCAGAAATCTGGGTATTTAGAAACGAAAAATCGTAGATTAGCCGTCCAGGTTAACTCTGCATTAGATAAACCGGTTTAAAGACCAACACCCAACTTAAGAGTTTGTCGAAAAACCCCCTAAAGACGGTTGGATAAATTCATCTCCAAGTTGATTTGTGATTACCTCTGTTTTTCTGAAGATGATATATTGTGCCGGGGATGTGGAGATAGATATGTTTGGGAAGAGGCGACCTTTTTAGGTGGGAGAATACCATTGAAGAAATTCGCATTTGAAAAATCATCAAAAGTCTAAGGGGGTTGATCACACAGACCCCTTACAGGGCAATAGTGTTGCGTTAATCGTA
>JAGMFA010000235.1 GCA_023127875.1 Candidatus Zixiibacteriota bacterium | reverse complement strand
CGCATAATCCTTCTTCTTTTTATGAGACATTTTCACCGAAAAGTGCATTTCGTTTATCCCAGCGTTTCCAGATGGTTTATACACCCAAGAAAGCACGAAGTCTGTGTCTTGAGACCAGCTGGTTGAATATGGCGGAAATTGAACTTTCTGCCCTTTCCAAGCAATGTCTTGACCGGCGCATTGGTGATATTAAAACTTTAACTAAAGAGGTATATGCTTGGGTCGGGCCGCGCAATCGCCAGAAGGCAACCGTTTCTTGGCAGTCTACAAAAAACGATGCTCGTGACAAATTTGGCAGATTTTACTGTGGCATCAGAAATTAATGTTACAAAACACTACTGACATTATTATATTGCGAAGACACTATTTTTCTACTCTTTCATTTACACAGCTCACTGCAATAGTCGCCAAACTCCCGTCGTTTCTCAAAGAACGGTCTTCGGTTTTGTCTTAAGGCACAATTTTTGTTTTCCACTCCAATTATAATGCAGGGCAGGTGTGTTCTTATGCGGCTGGAGAGTGTTTTCATCAGGTACATCCCCCCGGTTTCCTTCTCTTTCCGAGCGCGACTTTCGCTCCATCTCTTTCGTTTATCAAATCCTGCACCATATCCAGAAGAGCTTTGATCAAGCCCTTTTCTTTAACTTTTCCCACAACTTTTCCTTTGCGGAAAAGAAGACCGTATCCTTTTCCGCCGGCTATTCCCACATCCGCATCTTTTGCCTCTCCCGGACCATTGACCACACATCCCATGACAGCTATCTTTAGCGGGGTGCAGATATTTCTGACTTTTCGCTCCACCTTTTTGGTCATAGAGATTATGTCGATCTCACATCTTCCACAGGTGGGGCAGGAGATGATGGTGGGCCCGTGTTCCCTTAGGTTCAAGGATTTCAAAATCTCATATCCCACCCTAACCTCTTCGATTGGATCACCGGTCAAGGAGACCCGAATGGTGTCGCCGATGCCGGAAGCCAGAAGTATCCCGATTCCTAAAGCTGACCTTACTGAGCCAGCCTGAGGCAGTCCCGCTTCGGTAATACCCAAGTGCAAGGGATATTTTGTCTTTTTAGAGATCAGTTGATAGGCTTCTACCGTAGTCGGAACATCAAAGGACTTCAGTGAAATGACTATATCATCAAAATTCAAATCTTCGAGAATCCTTACCTGCCTTAAAGCCGCCTCCACCAGCGCAGATGGAGAAGCTTTTATATATTTTGCCAATAGATCCCGGGGAAGTGAACCCGCATTTACTCCCACACGAATGGGAATTTCTTTATCTTTCGCCGCCTTGACAATCTCTTTGACTTTCCATTCCGCTCCGATGTTTCCGGGATTGATCCTAAGCTTATCCACACTCGAATCGATAGCTTTCAATGCCAATCGGTAATCAAAATGAATGTCCGCCACCAATGGGATTTCGATTCCCCTTTTGATCTTGGATAAAGCTAAGGCAGCTTCCCTATCTGGCACAGCCACCCTTATGATGTCACATCCAACATTTTCCAATTTTTTTATCTGTTTTATGGTGGCGGAAACATTCTGGGTATAAGTTTTGGTCATTGATTGAACGGAAATTGGCGCGTCCCCACCGATGAGGACTTTTCCGACCCGCACTTTTTTGGTCTTTTTCCTTTTCATCATGATATAAAGATTACGTTTAATCTATCACCTGTCAACCTTTATTTACCGAAGGGGTAAAGCTTCAGGGCGTGTTGAAAAAGCTACACTCCGGGGCGGGATGACGGAGACCCCCATACGGGAGGGCACCCGCTCGTGTGGGAATTCCTGCCCCTATGGAAGACAATTACTTAT
>JAGMFA010000234.1 GCA_023127875.1 Candidatus Zixiibacteriota bacterium | reverse complement strand
TATCGGCTTGACTGCTGATGGAGACGCCTGTCTGATTGGTAACTCTGAAGTTCCCCCAGTCCTTATCTACCACTGCTCTGATGTGTTCTTTTCCTTCGATTTTCTCATGCCTTATATATGGTGGATTTCCCACCACCGCATCCATTTCTGGGACTTTCACTCTTGCAGACTTTGCGGAGATCTTTTTGTATTCATGCTTGATTCCTCGATGGTAGGGAACCTCAAAATAGGATTCCTGCGGTGTGACGTCAAAAGCATCCTTGTTTGCTATGTAGGGGAAATTTTCCGTCTTGGACAAACCTGGCAGGACCAAATTGATTTGGGCTAAATGGGCAGGAAAAGAAGCCTTGTCAACGCCCCAAAGTTGTTCCAGAAGTTCTCTATGAGTCTTTTTCTTCTTCAGATACTTTAATCGAGCGTAGGCTCTGACCAGAAAAGTTCCAGCGCCACAGCCCAAATCTAAAATCACATCATTGGGCTTCTGAATGCAGAAGCTGTTAATCAGATCGACCGTCGATGGTGGAGTGAAATATTGCCCCATCTCATGTTTTTCTCTTGGAGGAATTAGATCCTCATAGACCTGCCCCAAAATTTCATAATTAACTCCCATGAAATCGTGAGCATCGAAATCCTCTAAAAACTTAACCATTTGTTCCAGATAGTTCTCAGGGACTTTTAAATCATCAAAAATATCTATTTTGTATATAGTATCATAGTTAATCTTAAGAACGTCATCGAAATGGGTCTTTAGCACTTGGCTGAAATCTGAACTCCTTTTAATTCTTTCAGTCTGGATAGGACGTAGCTCTTCGTGTTCAGTGCGGAGAACATTATAGAAAAGTATCTTGTTCGCTAAAACATACGCCGCAATGCGAGCGATCCTTTCGTAAAGAGAATGATCCGTCTCCTCTGCTTTTTTCTTCAGGACAGGATGCCAGCCTTGATCCCAAATCCATTTGCATAACTGTCGATAATAATTCTTATCCTCTTTGCATTTCTGCTTCAAAGCCACCGTAAAAACCCGGGTGTTGATATCCACGTTGATTTCCAGCTTTCTTATGAAGAATTGGTCTAAAGGAAGACGAACAAACACTTTTTTTCTGCGAGAGATATCTTTATCCAAATCATCTAAGAAGCCTTCTAAGAATTTTTCGATTTTCTCCCAGTTTTCTTTTCTGTCAACCTCTCTTATATCCTTAACCGAGATAATGTCATTGTACCACTTTTTGTGTCTACTATATAAAGGCACGCCTGACAGAAAGGTTTCCCAAAGGATTAAATCTCTCATATTCCACGTGGCAAAATACTTTGTCCCCAACTCGTAAGCTTTCCTCCCTGCTTTGTCCACCAATTGCGCATTTGAAGGATCCCAGCTTGGTATTTTTATTTCGAAAAGTAAGGAAGCATTTCCGGTCGCCTTGTTTCTCCAGAGTACTCCATCAGGAAACTTGGTGGTCCCATCCGCCATTTTTAAACTGATTCCCATGCGGGCTTCTTCAAATCCCAGGTCTTTCTCCCGGATGATTTGGTTCATCAACCCTACAACTTTAGCATTAAATTCTGGTTCGGTTAAAGGCATGTTATATCACCTAATTTGTAGGTCGACCATCCCGCAGGGTGGTCGACAAAATTTTGAGTCAAGGATCCCGCCATAGGGGAAAAGCATTATCTACAATCTTACCTGTCCGGAACATTTCTTTTCTAAAACATACTTACCGGCGTTTAGTTCTATATGGGTGGGATATTTGCCGGAGAAGCACGCTACACAAAAGTCTCTCCCGTCCAACGAGTGCATGGAGAGCATCCCTGGCAGGGAAAGATAACCCAAACTATTTA
>JAGMFA010000233.1 GCA_023127875.1 Candidatus Zixiibacteriota bacterium | reverse complement strand
AGAGCGTTCCTCCCCTGATAAGGGGAGGTTAGGAGGGGTTATAAGGCATGATTTTATTTAACGCAACACTATTGGGAGATAGGGGGTGAGGTAAAAAAACAGCCACAGTTTTGCTTTGAGGTGCGAAACATAAAGATGAAAGTTTTAGGAGTGGACACCTCCACCATGACCGCGGGAGTAGGTATTATTGAAGATGATGAGGTCTTGGTGGATTTGAAGTTTGATGTGAAGATCACTTATTCGGAAATCCTTATGCCAACTATCGACTTAGCTCTGAAAACGGTGGGACTGAAAATAAACGATCTGGATGGATTTGCCATCTGTATCGGGCCAGGTTCCTTCACCGGATTAAGGATCGGATTGTCCACCATAAAGGGATTGTGCTTTGCTTCCGGAAAGCCTCTTGCCAGCGTTCCCAGCCTGGATGCCTTAGCAACGCTTTCCCTTTACTGCCGTTATCCGGTGGTGCCTCTTCTGGATGCCAAAAAGGACCAGGTATATGCGGCCATCTATGATACCAGTGAAGGAAAATTGAGAAGAGAAAGCGAATATTTAGTCATTGATATAGATAACTTGGTCAAAAAGATTTCAAAAAAGACTCTTTTCGTTGGTCCGGGAGCAAAATTATATCAAAAAGAACTGATTGATCTTTTGGGAAAGAGGGCTTATTTTGCTCCAAGCGAACAATCCACTCCCAGCGGCGCATCTGTGGCTCGGATAGGTTTAAGCAAGCTGGCGTCTGGTCAAACAGAGAACATCCCTGATTTGGAGCCTTTGTATATTAGAATGTCGGAGGCGGAACTGAAATTCAAAAATGTCGCCAGAAGTTGAGCATATCTCCATCGAGAGGATGAGTGAGGATGATGTAGACGAGGTTGCCCGATTGGAGAGGTTGTGCTTTTCTGATCCCTGGAGCAAAAGAAGTTTTGAAGAGGAGATCAAACACAAATTTTCCATTCCACTGGTGGTGAAGTCTGGCACAAAAGTCATTGGTTATACTTGTCTGTGGTACATATATGATCAGCTGGAGATAGCCAATTTCGCCATATCACCTGAATTCAGAGGAAAGGGTATCGGTGGGATGATGATGGAGAGGGTGCTTTCAGAGGCAGAAAAAAGAGGTTGCCTGACTGTGATGCTAAGCGTCAGAGAATCAAATGAGACTGCCATAAATCTTTATACAAAATCTGGTTTCGTGGAGGTGGAAAGGAGAAAAAATTATTACCGTCTCCCCACCGAAGACGCCATAATAATGATGAAAAATCTTTGAGGGAGAGTAAAAGCTCACTGAACTGTGGACTGTGAACCGATGGAGTGGTTTAGAAAAGCAAAAGAGGGATTGATCCCCCAGAGAAAGAAGGAAATTCCCGACGGCATCTGGATCAAGTGCGATTCCTGCGGGGAGATCATATATAGAAAGGAGCTGGAAAAGGACCTGTGGGTGTGCTCCAAATGTGACCATCATTTTCGCATAAAGAGTAAAGACTATATCAATTTGATCTTGGATGATGGAAAATTAACCGAATACGATACATATCTGGTAGCTACAGATCCCCTGGAGTTTAAGGATTCAAAAAAATATCCGGATCGCATCAAAGGCTCGCAGAAAAAGACTGACCTCAAGGATGCCATCGTGACCGGAATAGGCAAAATCGATGGAGGGGAGGTCAGCTTCGGGGTTATGGATTTTGGATTCATCGGAGGAAGCATGGGATCAGTGGTTGGCGAGAAGGTGGCCCGAGCCATAGAAAGATCGTTGCAGAGAAGGGACCCTCTGGTGATCATCTCCTGCTCCGGAGGTGCCAGAATGCAGGAGGGAATCCTGTCATTGATGCAGATGGCAAAGACCTCCGCGCTTTTAGCCAA
>JAGMFA010000232.1 GCA_023127875.1 Candidatus Zixiibacteriota bacterium | reverse complement strand
AAGATGATCCATCCGGATGTGAAGATGATCTTCCCGATTCCTTCTGCCAAGACAGAAGAGAAAAGCCAAAAGGAGATAGAAAAATACAAAAGACTCAAAAGAGAGGATCCTTATACCATAGTTAAATATGAGAAGAATATCAATATACCGGTGGAACAGATCCGGGCAATGCAAAAAGAGATTTTCTTAAAACCCTTTGAGGGGAAAAGGAAGGTGATAATCATAGCTGAGGCAGAGAAGATGCACAACTCCTCTGCCAATTCGCTTTTGAAAACTTTGGAGGAGCCACCGTTAGATGCAAATTCAATCTTGACCAGCAACCATGTGAATAAACTTTTACCCACGGTGGTTTCTCGTTGTCAGCAGATAAGATTTGGGAAAATACCTCCGGAGATAATTGAAGAAAAACTTGTGGAGGTTTATCACATAGACAAAGAAAAGGCTTCATATTGTGCCCATATATCTAATGGAAGCTATGGAAAAGCTTTGGATTTTTTGGGCGAAGAGAAAGAAAATCTGCGTCGGGATGCTGTGGATCTTTTGGGAGTGGCTACAGAGGGCAAAACCAGCCAGATCATTCAGATGGTAAATCAGGTGTTGGACCGGTGGGATAGAAATTCTATTCTGGAGATGTTAGAATTTTTGATCTCCATTTTTAGAGACATATATATGGTTCAAGAAGGCTCTGATTTGTTGATCAACTCCGACATGGCAACTGATGTGGTCAAACTATCGAAAAAGTTTGAGCGTCAAAGTAAGGTTGAGCATGCTTTCCGAATGGTCGATCAGATCAGATTTGACTGCCAGATCAGAAACGCCAGCCAGAAGTTGGGTCTTTTGAGTTTGTGTTTGAAGATAAAAGAACTAACACATAGAAAAGCTACTGTATCTGGATGAAAGAGGTAAAGTAAGGGTTGGAAAGTGAGTTTGACCAATGATGAAAGACAAAGGAGTAGAATGTGGCTGAGATATATCTGGTGGAATTTAAAGGATCACGCAAAGAATATTTTACCAATCCCGATTGTTTAAGCATAAGACCAAATGAGTTTGTCATCGTTCAAGCGGAGAGGGGAGAGGATATGGGGAAGGTAACCAAGAAGATCCCTGCGAAGATGGCGAAGCTGGAGAAAAAGCCGCAGAAGATATTGTGCTTAGCCACCCAGGAGGATTTAGGTAAGCTTGCGGCTAACCGGGAGAAGGAGAAGGAATGTTTGAAAGAATGTGAGAGAATGGCCTCCGAAAGAAACCTCCAGATGAAACTGGTGGATGCAGAGCTTCAGTTTGACAATAACAAAATCACCTTCTTCTTTACCGCAGAAAAAAGGGTGGATTTCCGCGAACTGGTAAAGGAGCTTGCCTCCACCTATAAGACTCGAATTGAGTTGAGACAGATCGGAGTGAGGGACGAGGCAAGAAGAATCGGTGGATTTGGTGTGTGTGGGTTACCTCTTTGCTGTGCCAGCTTCATCCGTGATTTTGAACCCATCTCCACTCACCTCGCCCGCGAGCAGAACCTCTCTTTGAACCCGGCTAAGATATCAGGAAACTGCGGCAGACTTCTCTGTTGTCTTCGATATGAAAAGGAACTCTATGAGAAAAGCCTGCCTTTATATCCAAAAGTTGGAGAGAAATTCCAGACTGAAAAAGGCGAAGGGGTGGTGGAGAAGATCAACATCTTTAAAGAATACATAGTAATGAAACACGAAACCGGTGAGGAGGAAAAAATTACCTTAACCCAACTGAGGAAAAAAGAGAGGCAGAAAGTCAGACATCTTTCCAAATGATGAACCAGGGAGATCCAAATTCTTAAAAAGCTCTGCAGGTAGAATCCAAAACCAATCCAGCTTCCGACTTACTAAGAGGAGCAGGAAACA
>JAGMFA010000231.1 GCA_023127875.1 Candidatus Zixiibacteriota bacterium | reverse complement strand
CCAATAGGGTTTTTCAACAGATCCTAAAGGTTGCGGCTACCCTTTTCTTGAGAAACCCATCGAGTGCTGGATAGGTAGCCGTCCCGCCTCTGGCGGGACGCTTTTGCTTTTCTCACATTCCTAAGTTATTCAACCTCCCCAAAGATTATTCCCCCGCTTCCATATCAAGAGGTTGGGTCTTAAACTCACCCTCTGCGGTTTTGATCAGCTTCTTGACCTTTTCTTCCGCCTGGGTCAACTTTTGAGTGCAGAATCGGGATAGCTCAATCCCTTCTTCAAACTTTTCCAAAGCCTCCTCTAAAGACAACTCTCCCTCTTCTAACTCCAGCACTATTTTCTCTAATTTTCTTAACGCTTCCTCGAAGTTTCTCTTTTTTTTCCTTGAAGTGGATTTCTTACTATTCAACCTCACCTCTCCCCAGGATCTTGAGATTTGTGAATCTATTCCAGATCGATCAACTCAACCTTTGACTCGACCCTCCCCTTAAATACCTTCACCTCCATCCTATCTTCTTTTCTAAGAATCCCAGCATCTTTAATTACCGTTAATTCAGGCAATTTTCTGGCAACCGAATATCCTCTTTTCAAAACTGATGAAGGCGACAAGCTTCTTAGTTTCTCTTTCAGTAAAGATATGGCATTTGTTTTAATTTCAAAGTAATTTTTTGTTCTATCCACGAGTTGTCGGCCAAGTTCATCCACTTTCTGGGACCTTTGAGTGATGATATCAAAAGGTCTTCTGAAACCATAACTCTCTTTAGTTACCTTCAGTCTTTGCTTTGAATGGGCAAGTAGCGAAGAGAGACAAAAAGATAAATTTCTTAGGTTAGCTTCTATCTGTTCTAAAAGCTCATCCCTTTCCTGAACCACCATCTGTGCCGCAGCAGATGGGGTGGGCGCTCTTAAGTCTGCCACAAAATCAGAGATGGTAAAATCGATCTGGTGTCCCACCGCTGAGATCACGGGGATATCAGAATCATAGATGGCTCTGGCAACCACCTCCTCATTAAAAGCCCACAGATCCTCCAGCGCCCCCCCTCCTCTTCCCACTATCATCACGTCGATCTTTTTGTATTTATTGAACTCCCATATCGCTTGCGCAATCTCATCTGCCGCCTCCTCACCCTGAACCCGAACCGGGTTCACTATTATCTTTACGCTGGGAAAACGAGACTGGATAATTTTTATTATGTCTCTTACCGCCGCTCCGGTGGGAGAGGTCACCACCCCGATTGTCTCCGGAAACTGAGGGATAGGCTTTTTATGCTCCTCATCAAACAACCCTTCTTGGAAAAGTTTCTCCTTCAGCTTTTGGAAAGCAATCTCCAACTTCCCCACACCAGCCGGGATAAGCTCAATTACATCCAATTGATACTGTCCATTTCTTTCATAAACTGTAATGCTTCCCCATGCCATCACCCTCATTCCATCTGTCAGCTCAAATTGAAGCCCGTCTCCCCGGAACCTCCACAGGGTGCATCTTATCTGGGCGTTCTCATCCTTTAAAGAGAAATAACGATGTCCGGAGGAATGATGAAGATAATTGGAAACTTCGCCTTCCACCCAAACGCCGGGGAAATTTTCCTCCAGTATGCTTCTTATCTCTCTGGTGATCTCTGTTACCGTGTAAATTTTTTTTTGCATATCTTATCAGGACAATTCACGGTAGATTAAACAGGTTGAGCAAATCAATTTCCCATCTGCCTAACCCGATCTCAAATCATACGGATTTGCTTCTTGTAAGCTCCATCACAAAATATATGACTGCCGCAAACATATGTCAAACAATATCTAAGAGATCTCTGAAAAAGTGTACCAGAGTGGTCGGGCAAGATGCCCCCAGACGGGAGCGTCCGCTCGACCTACGAAAAATCAATGACTTAC
>JAGMFA010000230.1 GCA_023127875.1 Candidatus Zixiibacteriota bacterium | reverse complement strand
CCCTATGGACGATAAGTAATTGTCTCCCGTAGGGGCAGGAATTTATCCTGCCCCAAAATGTAACTTTATCAACAAACCCTAAAGCTTGCGGTTACCGAATTTCTTAATGGTAGCCTGCGTTCGACGAGCGTTTTTTTAGATCAGAAATTTATGTTGTCAACCACCCTTGGGGATAATTGACCTATCTGTAAAAGACTACCTTGTCAAGACACAATATCAGAACCAAAATTACAGAGTCTGGCTCTTCTCCTTGCATATTATACCAAGCTTTTCCAACTCATCCAAAGCCGGCTCATAGATGGTGGGGCTTACTGGAATATGCACACCTGTGTCTTTAATCCTTCCCTGCAGGATAAGGGTGGCGCCTATGGCGGCAGGCAAGCCCACGGTTCTTGACATGGCTGAGTCTCCATGCGGAATGCCATAATCTATCAGGGTGGAGGTGATCTTCTCTTTCTTCTTTCCCGGATATTCAGCTGTGAAATCGTGATGTAGGACGATCATGTCTCTTTCACCCTCTTCATATTTAAGTTTTTCTAAAAGCCGATCGGCAAAAACATCTAAGGGGGAATTTTTTTCAGTTGGGATTATCTCGTCGCCGAAAAGACCCAGCCATTCAAATCTTTTAATTGGCTCTGAATCTTCATCCATCTTTAGATAGGCGGCTAAATCTTTTTTCAGATCATCTCCCTTCTCTTTTTTGATCAACATCCTTAAAAAGTCAGCATAGGAGAGTCCCTTTACCTTCTGTTCGGTCTCATCTAAGAGTCCCAGCTCTACAACCTTCTTCAGGGTTTGGCACCACCCCGGATACCGGAGGGTTCCCCGGTACATGGAGTCGGCATCGGATATTTCATAAATCTGGATGTATGGAACTGAGTCCCGATTAGGATAAGCCTCAAGCGGGGGTAATCCCTCTATGTTCATGGGCCAGAAATGGGCGAAAAGATCCTCTGAAGGGATCTCCACCTCCTTTTTGTCTTTTAGGTATCGAGCGGAGTTTTTACCGGCTAAAACCACCCCGCGCGGACTCCAGGAGAATTTGTATCCCCAGGGATTAGTGTTCGCCTCAGGAGCAGGTAGTCCTCCGCAATAGGAGTAGAAGCTGGCGATTCTGCCTCCCTTGTTCTGTACCCCGTGAATGATTCGCATGGCGGACATATGATCAATTCCCGGATCCAGACCGATCTCATTTAAAATAAGTACACCTGCATCTTTAGCCCTTTTATCCAGCTTATTCATGGCTTCGCTGACATAGGAGGTGGTCACCATGTGTTTCTTAAGCTCTATGCACAGGTTTGCCACGGTGACGTGATGGGCGTAGGGAACCATACTAATTGCTAAATCAGCTTCGGAAATCAGATCTCTTAGAGTGGCGGTATCATTTACGTTTAAAGACAAGGCTTCTCCTCTGGGATGATCACCTACCAGCTTCTCCGCCTTGCTTACCGTTCGGCTGGCAACCTTCACAAAAAAATCAGGTTGATCCAAAAGATATTGCACCAGAGGCTTTGCCACCAGCCCGGCGCCTAACACTAAAACCTTCTTCATTTTACTTCTCCTTTGTGAAATAATTCACCCGCTTGGGCTATTAGCTTTATAACGAACACATTCGGGAAAAGTTTGGCAAAACATTAGTGGTAGTATATTGAGTCTTGTGTAAATTAACAAAAAGGCGTATACTCCTAAGTTAAACAAGAAGTTAAAACCAAAAAAAGGAGGTATACGCCATGAATAATATAACAGATGAAAGATTGGATGTCGAGGAAATTCGTGAGATCGACCAAGGATTTTTCTTGGATGGTCTTCAAGAGTATCTGCGAGGTTTTATAAGGAAGGCATTTGAGGAGGCGATTTGTGCGGAGCTGACAGGGTTTTTGGGCTATCATCCCTACCAGAGGACCCGCACTCAAGTTTGACAGTTTG
>JAGMFA010000023.1 GCA_023127875.1 Candidatus Zixiibacteriota bacterium | reverse complement strand
GGATTCACCCTGAAGGGCATTTAGCTCTGCCAATAGGGTTTTTCAACAGCTCCTGAAGGGTGCGGCTACCACTCTCAGTAACTACAGGCTTCAGCCTATACCTTCGTCTTTCTCATCCCAATTTGTGCATTCTTCAGTTAAATCGCCAATTTCAATTTAAGTTGATTTATCGATCCAACGAACGATCCTCCATAGTTTGTCTTCCTTGGATTGCCTGAACAAAAACTCCGCAAATCCGGTGGCTTCCATATGTTGATAATTGTAGTCGCCATCTGTATCTCGGAGAGAGAGATGGAAAGTTACGTTTCGCACCTTCCATATCTCTTCCCCCACACTGTCCGGGGCTATTGTCACTATCCATGTATCAAGACGGATGTCGTCAAATACGCGAAAAAGAGCTTTGGTGCGATATATATCCCCCCCCTTTCCATCCCGGGGAACCTCCACCTCCACCTCCTTTTGTTCAATCTCGTCCTGATCTTTGTAGATGAAAATAAAATCAGGATCCAGGCAGTTTTCATAAACAATGCTGTCGCGGTTTTCATAAGCATATTTGAGATTATGTAGCACACCGTCCGGATCAGCCTGGGGCGCAATCGGCCTAAGGGCGCTTGGTCCAATCACCGATGGAGAAAAGGGATTAAAACAACCCTCTGCCAAAACGCAAAAAGTCAAAACCATAAGTAAAAGATAAATTCTTGTTGATGTTTTTGATAAGCCTGGCATGGAAACAATCTTTCTCACTGCCTGAATTTAGCTTTGAAATCAGCCCAGTCATCCTCGCCCGACTCGGCTGGAATGTCGCTCCAGAACAATATACTCCACCAGTTCAAAGAGGTCTGTCTCATATGAAAAGTGGCTGATCCTTTGGCTAAGGTGGTCTCAGGAGGTGTTGCTTTCAAGTCAAATATGAACAACTCATAATCTCTGGAAAGGACGGCCAGCGTGTCACCCACCTCATCCGGTGGGTGGGTTGAGAGAAACGACACCACGTAACCAAAGGAATCGGGGTGCTGGCGAGATGTATTGAATATGCTGGTGGTGACGCTGATCTCCACTGATCTGTCCCAGTTAGCAAAAAGTTCAGCCCGACCCTTATCGACTGCATCGATCGAGTCCTCCCGAGCGGAGAATCTGAATGAATCGGAAAGGCACTGGATGAAATTGCCGATGATCTTCTCATTATAAGCATAAAACAGATTCTGAATCACTATCTCTGGAAGCCCTGGAGTCTCCCAGGTGCCTTCGCTGAACTCCGGCGGGGGAGAACTCCTGGTCTTGAAAGGATTCTTACACCCGGATATAACAGAATACCCCATTAAAAGTAAAGAAAAAAGAACAACACAAAAAAGACGAGCTGGCGAAATTCTCTTCATAAATGTTTCCTCGATCAAAAAATCCGACTGACTGAAACGGAGGCAAAATCTGTGGTCTCTTTTGAACTCAGGGTGCTCTTCTGCACTCGACAAGCTCCGGTTAGGCTTATATAGTTACGATCGTCAATGAAATATTTACAAGACAGAGATATCATATTCCGATAAAATTTATTGCTTAATTTACGCATTTTCTTCTCAGTCAGCCGATCAGTGGAATGATCCCATGATTTTCTTTTTTCATAAGTGTATTCCGGAGAAAAAAACCAGCTTTTGGCAGGCATATATTTCATTGATAAACTAAAGGTGTGAGTCCTCCGTTCCCAGCTCGGCTTCTGCACCCATTGATCTCTCCAGATGAGCTGACCGTAATCCTCATACCTGTAGATATAGCCGAATGAAAAACTTACTCCGGGGTAGATACGATAGTTCATGCTGGTGCTGGAACTGGCACGGCGAAACAGCCTGTTTTTTGTGCTCTCGATTGATTTCTCGTAATCATAATAGATATAATTGGCTTGAATATTATAATTTTGTTTGAGGTCTAAATCCCGATGAGGTCGCCAGATCAGTGTGGGGGATAACACATAGGTCTGGTTATGGTTGTTATTGGCAGAGAGTCGATTGGAGATATAAACCTGGTGGAAATTTCGAAAACCACTCTCCAGTCGCAGACTGAATATGGGACTGAAAATATGCACATACTCCCCCCAGGCAAAAAGAGTAAGAATGTCCCGGTCATTGAACTGGGCAGAAACTGGCGCATAAAATGATGTCACCCCGATGGAGGTGGTAAGATGTAATGAGTCCGCCTCACTTATCTTGATCCCAAGATTTCCTCCCAACTCACCGTTCTTCATTTTTTGATCTTTTTGATCATCTGCATAGCCCTGGTCTGTCTCAACATATTTGTAAAAGCTTCCTAAACCCACCCTTTTGAAAAATTGCCGCTTAACCTTTAGAATAAAATTCTGGGATTCAGAAAAATTATCCGTTAAGCCGGGTGAATAAACCTCTGCTTCACCCGAATATCTATATCCACTTGAAACAAAATCAAAATCAAAGTTTACTCCTAAATCAAAAGGCATCTGGGTGGAGGAGCGCAGATTGATTGCCCTTTGATTCCTTCTTTGGGTGTTAATCTGAGAATCAGTCAAATCTCCCCAATAGAATTTCTTCTTTGACCAAACTTCCCGGTAGGAAAACTCCAGGCTGTCCTCTTCAGAGAAGTTTTTAGCGAAAAAGATGTTAAAATCTCTTTCCAACAGAGGGATATTGCTCAATTGGGAGCTGGTCTGACTAAAGGAGATATGGGTGACCGATTCCGAAAGAAGTCTCGGAGAGTGGTAAATCTCCAGCCTATGATTGAACCCGGAATCTTTTCTTTTTCCTTCTTCCAATCTCCGATCGATATCTTTCCCTCCTATGATCTGAACGAATCTTACACCAGAGATATTATATTCTGTGGTGATACCATACTCCGAGCTGGCTACCTTCCTTTTCTCCAACGAGTTTATATCTTGCGAAAAAAGAGCACCGATTTTCAGTCTACTGGTTAAAGCATAATCCAGATTCATATTTATTTTGCCATCATCCTGCCATCGGTCCTGGTTGTTTGAAAATATTGACTTTTTTATCAACATGGAATTTATGGCGCTGGAGAATCCCCACGACAGCCCCTGGTTAACCTTGCGCCCACAATCCAAACTGGTGTTCCAAATATAGGTGCGATTGTCCTGCGAGAAATCCAGCCTCAGTTGAGCACAGAAGGTGTTCCTCAGTAAAAGAAAAGACAATATTACGAGAATTTGAATAACCGATCTGAACATTTTCGAAAGACGGGAAATGAACTTGTGAGTGAGGTTTCGAAATGATATCAGTTCCATTATATTCTCACTTCACATTCTTTCCATTAATCTCAATTCAACACCTCATCCATTTGTAGGGGCAATTCATGAATTGCCCCTACAACGCAATTTTCACCTTGCTCTTAATTCAAAATCTCACACATGGCAGAGGACAATTTAGCGAATTCGTTCAAGCTCAAAGTCTCTGCACGTCTTTGAGGGTCGATGCCGGTCTTATTCAAGATAACTTCGATTTTCCTTTTAGGCAAATCTAAATTAGCCGCCAAAGAGTTTAACACCATTTTTCTTCTCTGCCCAAAAGCTGATCGCACCACCCTGAAGAAAAACTCCACGTCCGTTACATGAATTCTCGGTTTTGAAAGAAAAACGATCTTAATCACGGATGAATCCACCTTGGGCGGAGGAAAAAAAGAGTTGGGCTTAAGATGAAAAAGAATTTTTACGTCGGAGTAGAGTTGGACCGCAATGGATAGAGGAGACCAATCCTTGTTTCCCGGAACTGCGCAGATTCGTAAAGCCACTTCTTTCTGAACCATCAGCACGCAAAGAGCGATAAATTCTTTATTTTCCAAAAGAAGAGAGAGAACCGGAGAAGTAATCTGATAGGGCAGATTTCCCACAATCTTGCAAGAGCTTCCCGGACCAATCAAATCCCTGAAATTTATCTTTAAGATGTCTTTATTTATTGTCTTTAGATTTTCTTTATCACCAAACCTTTGTTGCAGAAAAGAGCATAACCGTTTGTCCACCTCTACCGCATAGACTTTCTTCGCCTTATCCAATAAATGTCTGGTCAAAGCTCCCTTACCCGCTCCGATCTCCAGAACCGTATCATCTTTTTTCAGATTCAGGCTTTCAACGATTCTTTTGGCGGCTCTATCATTGGTGAGGAAATTTTGACTTAAGCTCCTTTTAGGTCTCACATCCAAAACTCATCTTTTGCCCTGGTGATTTTTAAAGTATCTGCCTTAGGGACTGTTGAAAAAGTCCCACTTTGAGGCGGGATGAATTCCCGCCCCTATGAGATACAATAACTTATCATTCATAGGGCAGGGCATTTAGCCCTGCCGAAAGGGGTTTTCTGCAAAATTTACTTCTCAAGCTATGGGATTGATATAAATTGACAAGTTTTCATGAGGTAAAAGAAAACATGGCGATCACAGATTCATCCCACTTTATGGTAGTGCCTGATTCTAAATTCCACGCCCAGCTCTCTTGAAATTTTTTCGCACTTTTTCAAATCCACCTCCGGCATGTCCAGCACGGTGAGAACAGTCCGGGGCAAAAGCTCCTTGCATTGTTTGGCAAAAGCGATCACCTGCCCGAAAGCATTTTCTCCAAGACGAGGTTTACACAGTCGTTCATATTTTTCACCGTCATCTACATTCAGGCTTACAGAGACTACATCTATTAAGTCCACCAACTCTGGCACTATGTTTCTCTTATGGATAAGATTTCCTTGACCGTTTGTGTTTAGCCTCACTTCTGCATTTTTGCTTTTAAGATATCGTGCCACGTCTTTAAGCAAGTCCAAACGCATGGTTGGCTCACCATAGCCACAGAAAACCACCTCTCGGTATCCATCTGGATGATTGATGGAATTTATCACCTCATCATATTCAGGCTCATGATTAAGTCGCAAATTGTGGCCCTTGACAAAATCGGTAAAGTTTCGCACACAAAACACGCAGGCGTTGGAACAGCGATTGGTGACGTTTAAGTATAGAGAATCACGAATGGGATAGGCTATCTTTGGGAGAATCTTCTTGTCCAGATTGAAAAGGCGGCAGGCGTTCAATGATGTGATCCGCTCCACATCCTGAAAAGTTAAAGGAGAAAAAAGCTCGCTCAGTTTCTCTAATACAGATTTTACGTAAGCAGGTTGATTTCTTTTGCCTCTATGAGGGTTCGGCGAAAGATAGGGACAATCGGTCTCTACCAGAATTGAATCTAATGAAACTCCCTTTGCTATCTGTCCAGATTTAGAATCGGGATAGGTCAGCATTCCGTTGAAACCAAGATAAAATCCCATATCCTGAGCCATCCTGGCATGTCTTGAGTTTCCAGTGAACGAATGAAGAACTCCACCGACGAAATCGGCTTTAGTCTCTTTGAGGATAGTAAGTGCCGGATCCCAGGCTTCTCGCACGTGCACCACTATGGGGAGTTTAAGATCTTTGGCCAAGCCGATCTGTTTTTTGAAAGCATTGGTTTGATCTTCTGAAGGAGAAAGATTCCTGTAAAAATCCAGGCCGATCTCACCAATAGACACCACTTTTTTGTGCTGAGCAAGCTTCTCAATCTTTTTAAGAGATTCTTCAGTTAAATTTTTAGCATCATGCGGATGGAATCCAACAGCGGCATATATTTGGTCATATTCTTCAGTTAGCTTAACCGAATTCTGGCTGGACTTCAGATCACATCCCACATTGATTATTCTCTCCACCCCATTGGAGAAAGCATATTGTATGACCTTCGATCTGTCCTGGTCAAATTGTTTGAAATCCACGTGTGCATGCGTGTCTATCACAAAAACCTCACTTCATTTTTCAGAATATCCAGAAAATGACGCAAGGAAGCCATCCTTGGAAATGGATCTCTTCGTTTGGCAGTCAGAAAGATTTTTTGTCACTCTGTAGGCTCATCAAGAGGAAAGTATCTCTTACCTGATCCCATCCAAACACTACTTGACGAATATCAACACATCGTAGAGTTTTAATGTCAACTTGTATATAGACATCGTAGAGTTTCTGCTATAACTGTCTATACTGATCTTCCTACAAAAAGGAGGTCAGTATGGACGCAAAAAAACTAAGAGAAATAGCTATCCGGAGATACCAGAATGGAGAATCTCCCAAAGAAATCTATCAAAGTCTTGGTAAAAGTGAAGCATGGTTTTTTAAATGGCTGAAGCGCTTTCGACTTGACGGGGAAGAGTGGACCAAAGATCAATCTCGAAGACCCCATCGTATCCCCAAAAGAATTGACGAAGACATGGAACAAATCCTATGGATCCAGAATTCGGACTATAATCCAGATCAGAAAACGCCTAGAGAAAGAGCTTTATGCTCAAATCGGAGCATTTAATATTAGCTGACATCTAAGACAGCAAGGGATAAATCCACCTCCTATTGTAACTATTAACCGGATTCTTAAACGTAACGATTTGATACGCAAACGGGCAAGAGATCAACCCAAAGGCATCAATTATCCTACTGCCAAAGAAACATTGTTTGTCTACCACGACTCTAAACCGATTGGTAAATTTGATTATCCCTTACCAAAAACATCTATTGATTTATCAGAAATCGATCTGTAAACTATACAATGTCTGTATATTTGACAGGTAGCCCCTGCCAGCACGGGAATATATCTTTAACCTACTCTTTGTTGAGTCTTTTCTTTCTTCAGATTAAGGATTTTGACGTTCTCCTGGAAAACCTTGCCCAATCTTTTTATCCCTTCCCTTATCATGTCTGGGCTGGCATTGGAGAAGTTCAGTCGCAAGGTGTTATCTTTATCTTCATAAGGATAAAAAGGCTTTCCCGGAACATAAGCCACTTTCTGTTTTACTGCCTCATCCAAAAGCTTGGTGGCGGAGATCTCCTGGGGTAATTCCACCCAGAGGAAAAGTCCTCCCTTAGGCTCCACCCATGTCACATTTTCAGGGAAATGTTCCTTCAATGCCTCTATCATCACATCCCTTCTTTCACTGTAAGCGACTTTAATTTCCTGGATATGGCGATCTAAGTTTCCAGCCTTTATATACTCATATAAAACATACTGAGCGAAGGTATTAGTATGCAGATCTGCCCCTTGCTTCATCCGTTCGAACATGGTCATCACTTCGGTGGAGGCTGCCACCCAGCCAATCCTCAAGCCGGGTGACACAATTTTGGAACAAGTTCCCAACTCAATCACCAGGTCACCACCCAGACTTTTGAGTGAGGGGACATCCTCGCCCACATACCTTAGCTCGCCATAGGGATTATCATCAATAATGGGAATGTAGTATTCTTTTGCCAGCCCGATCAGATCTTTTCTTCTTTTGAGGCTTAAGGTTGCGCCAGATGGATTTTGAAAATTGGAGACCACATAGATAAATCGGGGTTTGTATTTCTTTATATTCTCCTCCAGTTGCTCCACAATCATCCCCTCTTTATCCATATCCACGGTAACGTACTGGGGATTGTAAGCATTAAACGCCTGAATTGCTCCAAGATAGGTTGGACTCTCGCAGATTATCACGCTTCTATTGTCCAGAAAAACCCTCCCAGCCAGATCCAAACCCTGTTGTGAGCCTCCGGTGATGAAAATGTTGTCCTCTGTGAGAGTCATCCCTTTTTGGGACAGACGCTCAGCCAGAATTTGGCGTAATGGCAGAACCCCGCTAGTAAGGCTGTATTGTAAGGCTTTAGGTCCATAGTTATCCAGAACCTTCTCACATGCTTTTTTCAGCTGTTTAATGGGGAAAAGCTCCGGTGCAGGCAGACCCCCGGCAAAGGAGATAACATCAGGTTTTTCAGTTATTTTCAATATTTCCCGGATGGCGGAACTCTTCATCTCCTGCGCTCTAACAGAAAAAATCCAGTTCAGACTCACCATATCCTCCTTTGAAATGACAGAATTCACCAACTGTTATACCTCTTTGTCTTATTGTAACTTAACCGAAAAACTAATAAAGTCAAGGAGTTTTTGAAACTGACTGGACAGGTATAGGTACATGGTATCCACTCAGACGGATGGGTGAGCGTTTGCTCAGGCGGGCGGGTGCCTGCCCACTTTTATGTTTCTGTTTATAGTCCGAATTTGGATCCTGTGGACATGAGTCAAATAGTATTTCCAGTCTTATTGGGGGTAGATTGAGCACACCCTCATCTATCTGGGGGAATCTCTCTTTTAATATCTCAACCGGTGATTTATTATCCCGGTATCTATTCCTCCGGATGTAATTGAAGTAAAGCTGGTAAGCATAAGTCTTGCCTAAAAATTCTATCCGGTTATCATAAGATTCTACTTCATAAAGTTCTTCTTCAACTAACCTATGAAAAGTCTCTACATCTCCTTGAAGATGAGGAGATCTGGGAGGGATCCTTCCATGTTCTATATCGTTTGCTTTTAATTCTTTTTCAAAGGCAGAAGGCCGGTTTATCTTCTTCCTCACATTGCCAATGAACTCAGAACCATTATCCGTCTACCAGATGATGGTAGCGGTCTTTATCCCATAACTCTTCAGGTGTTCTATAACGTATTGGGCAAAAAATGAGGCATAG
Organism: Candidatus Zixiibacteriota bacterium; assembly: GCA_023127875.1. The sequence continues at coordinate 9,306 of JAGMFA010000023.1, read as the reverse complement.
GTGGAGTTATTTCGATCAGCATAGGCAAAAAAGCAGGTCCCGGTGGAGAGTTCTCTTAAAGTGTATTCGAATCTGGGGAGTCTCAATCTCCTCACTTGTAGTGAGTGAAACGAATCTATAAAAGGCCAGTATTGATAGATGTCCGAGAGGTTTTTGGTGTCTATCTGACTTTGTTCAAAGAACTTCATCTTCTTCTTCAGCTCCGATAAGTCTTTACGTTTACGCCAACGCTTCCTCTTGGGTTTAATGAGATTATTTTGTTTGATGACTCTGTTTACCGCACTATGGCTTCCTTTAACGTGATAACGCTCAATCAGACACCGGGAACCCCAGGAAGGATGATCCCGCCTCAACTCCACTATCCTGGCCTCATCCTCCGGCTTTAACTTATGAGGTATATGCTTGGGTGTCTTCTTTTTGTCTTTAAGACCTTCCAGCCCTTCTTCTTGATAACGTTCCACCCATTTACTTACCCCGCCTTTGGCGGGGGTGGTCTTGTATTCTCGGGCCGCCTCACTTATACCATTCTGTAAGGCATATTCTACCATCCTAAGTCTATAATTAAATTTGTTTGACATATCCCTGATTAAATCGTAATATTTCATTCGACCTCCTTTGTCCTTCATTCGTTGGGTTGACAATATAAAATTATCAACCCCATCACCGCCTATGGCGGGATACCGCTAAAAGCGGTAAAGGAGGTCATCTTTTTCTTAGCCCTGGATCAATGCGTATAACCTCTCTTCTATTACCATGCTCCTCCGTATCTTGTCCTATGGATCCAGATTCGGATAAGTCCCGAAAGTATTCGGCAACCTCGTATGAGTGCATACGCATCTCCTCCAACTCCAGAATAAAGAATCACGCGTAGCCAGAATATTGGTTGGTTCATAGCAGGGGGTAAATTACCTCTCCCCCTCTTGAGATCTTCGCTTGTAGAGCCTCTGAGAGCTTCTTTTTTATAACCCTTCCTCCCTTTTGAAGGTTCTTTGTAAAAATCGCTCCCCCTTTTTAAAAAATCAAGCCTTTTTAGCTTTAAAAACTCAAACTCCTCTTCACTTAAATAAATCAGTCTACAAACCTGGATACCTTGTGCCTGTACTCTCCTAAAGTTGTCCTATCGATGGGGTATAATCTCTTTTGCCCAAAAAATAAGTGGGATAGAAAAATGTTCTGCAGACCTGGGATGAGACTTTTCACGCACAACAATAGAAAAAAACAAATTTCCCAGAGGTAAAATTGGAATAAGGGATTTTTGAGCTAAAAATATAAACAAATACGTATGCGTCGTTAACCTGTTGATTTTGCTAAAGATTACAGGATCAATTCGGTAAGTTCTGTCATATTCTGTCCCCAGAACGGTTTTATCTTCAAATATCGCAATAAAATACTTGACAAAACTTCGGGCACTTTTTAACTTCAAACCGAAGGTGGAAGAAAGGAAAGAAATGCAAAAGAAAAGTTGGGCAATATCGGTTCTACGATTTTTATATATTTTTGAATCCGCGAGGGGGCGGTTTCCTCTTTAAATTTTAGTCGTAGTTTCGCTTTCAAGAGCTTCCTTTTCCACCTCACCAAAAAGATAGTTGAATATTAGATCAAAGGAGACTGATCTTTAGTCTAAGAGCGTATCAGAGCGTTTAATCTCAGCGGAGATATTTTGCTTTGAAAAGCAAAATTAAAGGAATGTTAAAGAGATTTATAAACAGAAAGTATTGACGCAAAGCGATACTTTCTGGTCGGTTTCCTATAAGTTTTTTGAGTTCGGTTTTTATAGAAGCCTGAAAGGATTTTCCCTTATGTGGTTAAGTTCAAGTAGAATTTGAAGTTGTCCTTTTGTATGAAAAGTTTTGCCGGGCTTTCCTTCTAGGCACAACAATTGCGTTGAAACATGCTGAAAAAGTTAACTGTAGGAATTAAGCTAAATACCGATAAGGTTAGTGTAGGCACTTTTGATCTGCCCACATTGACCTTTGAGGAAAGGTGGGGGAGATTAAAAGAGATGCCGAAAAGAAGGAAAACAGATTATAAGAAGCCGGAGAAGACCTATTGGCATATATACGGTCTGCAGGATTTGAACTCAGAGAAATTCGTCAAAGTGGTGAACAAGATCCTCAAGAGAGAATATATCCTCATCAAGTAATACCAATTGCCCCCAAGTCCATCCTCCAGTTCAAAAAAATCTTCAGAGATAAAAAAATACTTGACAAGATAGGAGTGTAGGTTTATTTTTGGAAAACTTGTTTTGGTCGGATTCGAGGGCAAATTTGACCAGTTAATTCTAATAGGAATAGGAAATGAGTCTTAAGAAAAGGTTTTCCATCTTGTTTATTCCCCACCAAAAAGGTAGGGTTTTAGAGACTAAGGTTTCTCTTCATTTTTTGATTTTCCTTTTCATTGGTTTTGTTCTTCTCCTTTCCTCCGGTTTGTTTTTCTCGCTGGATGCCTCCAACCGAGCTTTTGACAAGTTAAAGCTGAGGCGTCTGCAAAAGGAAAATAGTTACTTAGAAACTAAGTTGGATGAGATGAATTCCACCATATCCAGCTTGAAGAGTCAGATGGCCGAACTGATTGATAAGGAAAAGGAGGTGAGGATGGTCTTTGGTCTGCCGGAGGTGGATGCACAGATAAGGGAGTTGGGAGTGGGTGGACCTATACCCAGCAGGTTGATCAACGCCAGTCCTGAGGTAGAGCAAGCATATGTGGCTGAAACTGAGCTGGAGAAGCTTTTAAGGCAAGCAAGATTTGAGAAGGAAAACTTTGAACAGGTATATTCCAGCTTATCTGAGAGGAAAAATATTCTTGACCATACCCCATCCATCCACCCCACCTCCGGCTATTTGAGCTGTGGCTTTGGAATGAGAAGAGATCCCTTTACCGGCAGAAGACAGTTTCATCGAGGAGTAGATCTGGCAACCGACATCGGCACCCCGGTGTATGTTACAGCTGATGGCGTGGTGAGCCATGTGACAAGAGATGTCGGCTTGGGGAAATTGGTTCGAATTAATCATCTATATGGCTACACCACTGTTTATGCACATCTGTCCCGCATCGCAGTAAAACGTGGACAACATGTGAAAAGAGGAGAGATCATCGGCGCGGTGGGCAACACCGGTTACTCCACCGGACCTCATCTTCATTACGAAGTCCACTATCAGGGTCGGGCAAAAAATCCACTCAGATATTTTCTTTCAAACGAGTACCTGGTGGACCGATAGTCAGTCTAAAACAGATTGTGTGAAAGGACCTCGATAACAAGTCGGGGTTTTTTGTTTTTTTGAAGAAGAGGGTATCCGGTGAGCAATCAAATCCAGTACCTGGTCTCCGCCTGTCTTTGTGGTATTCCCTGCCGTTTCGATGGGAAAAGTGCCAAAGACAGACGGGTGGAAAAACTGGTGCGGACAAAAAAAGCAATCCCCATCTGTCCAGAGGTCTTAGGAGGACTCTCCATTCCAAGGGCAGGCGTAGATATAGCAGAGGGTGGGGGAAAGGATGTCCTTGCCGGCTTTAGTCTGGTCATCTCGAAAAAAGGGGAAGATGCGACTCCTTTCCTTCTGCGAGGCGCGTTCGCCTCCCTGAAAATTGCAAAAAAGTTTAAGATAAAGATAGCCTGGATGAAAAAGAGAAGCCCTTCGTGTGGATGCGGACAGATTAAGAGAAAAGGGAAATTAGTCGAAGGGGATGGTGTGACTGTGGCTTTATTCAAAAAGGAAGGGATAAAAGTCATTTCTCGATAGTTCGTAGCCGAGGCACTCCCGCTCATAGCGGGATCTGCCTGAGGCATGACCAGCCTCGGCGAAAAGTTCTCCTGACTTATTTTGGTGTCGAGTGTGCGGGGTCCGGACCTACCGGCTGGACTTACTGGACTTACTGGTGTTTGTTTTACGTTTTTTTTAGCATTAGAAAATGTATGATGAGAAAGTAGTTCGTCATCCCAGAGGATGGCGTAGGTTCCGGTTTGGGTTTTAGCCTTTCTGAATCCCATGGAGGAGAGGAGCCGACCAATACGGTGATAAGTGAGCTGGCTTTCTTTGGATTTGCCTTGATTGAAAGTGCCCGAATTCTGGGTCTTGAGATCGGTGATGGTTTTGACCGGAAGAATGCCATTTCTTACCAGATGTTTAAGCCCTATGATAGTATTTTGAATTTGAGCTTTCAGGTTGAGGGTTTGTGGAAAAAGTTTGGGCAATACTTCTTTTCTTATTGATTCTATTTCCTGCCAAAAGATTTTTTCGGCCCTATGGGTTTCACTCCGTTCAACTTCAGAGGTTTTAGCCATGTTCTGTTTAAGCTGGATGGCTTTTAAAGCATCCTGGACTTTAGGCTTATAAGAGTCTTCTTCCAATCTTTTGATGAGCTTGTGGATCAAGGTTTCCAAGAACTTCAATTGGGTGGCTTGTTCCTTTTCGTCGTCGGTATCAAGCAGATGGTTCATATGATTCTACTTCTCCCTTAAGAGGTGTTCTGTGCATGCAAAAGACATTCATCTCCCCAATAAAAGGCGGAGCTATCGTGTTCACCATTAAAGTTGTGGTTCGAAACTCACCATGAATGGTTCGAGACTCACCATGAATGGTTCGAGACTCACCATGAATGGTTCGAAGCTCACCATAAATGGTGAATTTGCTTTTTGTGGTAAGAGAGACTACGGGTTAGGTATCAGAATTGGGTTTTATCTTGGTGTCAGGTGTGCAGGGAACCTGAACTACGGACTCGCTGGTATGGCAACGGCATTTGAAATAACGCCTTTGAAACTCCCCGTGCTTTTGATAGTATCGTGTGGGATGAGTTTATACTCCCACGGTTTCCCTGTTGCTTTGCTCATAGCCATACACCAAGCCTGCGCTGCCCTTGCTTTGGTCTGAACATCTTCATGCGTGATTTCATCCCTCGCCTTGACCTCTAGCACAAAGAACCTATGGCTTTTAGACTCCACTATAAAATCGGGGTTGTAGTTACCCCCCTTATAGGCAATCGGCATCTGTCCAGTGGGAGGACGGACCCATCTCAGGACTTCCTTATCACGGTCAAGGATGTCAGCTAACCACTTCTCCTGTTTGGATTCAAAGACATTCCTGGAAAATATGGTCCTTGTGTAACCTCCAATGATATTATGCGTTAATTCTTCCTCGACAACGGCGTCCTTTTCCTTTTCTACATAACCTTTTGGGAAATTCCTCCAGTACGATCGAAACTCAACTGGTCTATCCGTTACCACATAGTCGATGGTTGTCTTGTCTCTAATCTTCTCTCGGATCTGCGAAAGGATGTCTTGGGCAATCTTTCCTCTATGCTTAAACAAGACCACCTGCTTTTCACCAGCCGCAACCTGAGCCTTATCAATATAGGCTTGAACAAACCTCTGAAGCTTCTCCTTGTCCCGGATGTCAAACTCATCGGTTTCCTCGATGAGAATGCGAACAAAGAAATTGACCAGGGAGCCGTTGCATTCTTCCAGTATTCGTTCATAATCCCGCTCCTCTAAATTGGCAAGGTCTGTTCCGACTAATTTTATATCCACGTCCTCAAAACTTTCATAACTGACCTTTACATCAGTTAAATCTATTTCTTCCTCAGAATAAATTTTTCCGACAATGATAGGGATATTTAATTGAGTTCCTTTTTCTCCATCAGGATCAATCTGTATGCTTTCTTTTTCTTCACCTGGTTCTGATGCAACACTTACATCCCATTCAGGATCAGCCTTAATCTTTGCTAATACAGCCGAATACTTCTCGTGGGATATGATTTCCAGAGTATCTATATCCAGAAGCTCTTTACGGTCTTCCTCACTCAATCCAGGGTCATGACTAACTTGTCTTCCAAAAGGTAACCGTAATCCCCGACCAATGGTCTGGACGGTGAGAATGTCGCTAACAGAAGCACGGAGAGGGATAATAGTATAAATAGTCTTCACGTCCCAACCCTCTTTGAGCTTATTTACATGAATGACAATTTCTATATCATTATCGGTCTTCTCAAGATCAAGAAGCTGTTGGATTTGTTCGTCATCGCTCCCCTGATGAACAGCCAGGACTTTCCCCTTGTAGACTCCCCCCAAGAAGGTATCGGATTGGACGTATTCGGCTATTCTTTCGATGTGTTTCTGTTCCTGATCTTTTTGAGAGGGTGGCGCACAAATCAGCACCCGGGGCTTAACTATTGGGAGCCCATTATTCTTACAGTAGGTAATGAGTAAGGTTTTCTTTCGTTCGTGTATGCGGATACCGTCTCGAAGTTTGATGTCTTCTCGTTCTTCAATGAGACTGTCATCATCCCGCCTGGTGATTACCCGAGCATGCTTAACCAATCCGCCTCCGTTTGGTCCGCCTTCATTTGTGGCTTGTCGCAAAGAAAAGGCATAAATCACATTGGCGGCTTTGGGTGTAGCTGTGAACTCAAGCCCTAAGATAGGCTTTAGGGCATTAATCGCTTTCAGGGATTTCTCCGCCCTGATGTTGTGGCTCTCGTCCATAAGAAAGACCAAATCGGGCTTGGAACGAAGCACATCCGCGAAACTTCCCCCGATATTTTCATGGAAACGGTGGAAGCGAAACTCAACGTCAGTCCGCTCATTAAAAATCTTCTCAATGTTAAATAGATACAAGGTAAGATCATTGCTGAAGAGTTCAGGATAGCCAGAACGTTCATAGTTGTCTCCGTCAATCAGGCGTGGCACAGGAAACCAAGCAAGACCCCTGAATACATACTTAGGCGATGAAGGGTGAAAGTCCTCTAAGCGGTGCTTGTTGTAAATCGTTTCTCCTTTGGAAAGGATGAAGAAGTTTTTGAAGCCTTTGGTGTAATAGAGATAAGCGATGCACGCACCCATCAACCGTGTTTTTCCGCCGCCGGTGGCAATGGCAAAGCAGAAGGAGGGGAACTCTGTCCCTCCGTTGCCAGTAAGTTCGGCGTTGAGGTCAAAACGCTTTTCCTTAATCTGATTCTGAATAGCTGGAAGTCCTGCCAATGCTCCAATAGTAGTCGCCTTCGGGACGCCTTTTCCAAATGGAACAGCCTGAACAATAAGATGAAAGACCTCCAGTCCCTCCTTTTGAGGCTTCCAGAGGCTCATATCCCGGATGAGTTCCGAAACAATGCTCATTCCACGTCTCCTTTCCCGCTGCTGGTCAAGTAGCGTGGTATTTGTAGCTCTTTTGGTATCCGTTTGATCTTAACCAGCTCCGGGGCATTCAGGCGCGCAGCGCGCTTGAGGCAATAGATAGTTAAGGATTTGCCGTTGGGAAGCTGTTCAACGATTGCATCGAGGTAGCTTTGGGTAACTTTTTCTTCCGTAATATGGGCGTAGATGTTGCCCCGGATACCATGAAAGAGGCTATCATTATTTAGCCTGAAATCTTCTATGTTGCACACACCGGCCACCAAAGGTCCGTTGGTGTATTTGGGGTTAATCATGACCAATCCTGTGTCCTTGTCCTTAGCAAACAGGCTGTTACCCAAGACGCAATATCTGAACCCCCCTCCTCCCTTCCAACCGACCTGTTTGCTGATGCCCGTTTGGTCTTCATCGCTTACTACCCGCTTGAGCCGCGGCAAGCAAAGGGTTTCGGCGTGCTCACCTAACTCAATCCCGATCCAGTTTCGCCTCAACTTGTGGGCAACGGCGGCCGTAGTCCCACTGCCGAGGAAGGAGTCAAGAACCCAGTCACCAGGGTGGGTTGACAATTCAATAATTCTAGCCAATAACGCTTCTGGCTTTTTAGATTTCGGAAAATCTACGTTCCCCTCTCTGGCTATGCCTTCCCAAGAAATATCGTACCATATATCCGTGAGAACTGTACCTGCGACTTTTTCACCATTTACTTTAGTTAAACGTTCGTCATAAAAAAGTATTCTCTCGCCGTTCAAAAAGTAGTAACCTTCCATGTCATCATTTGGATGAACAAGCACTCTGTTTCGCATTTTGATCGACTTTTCAATGGTGTCTATCCTTTTCTTTCTAGCACCACCCGTTACGGCTGCGGTTCGAAATACTCTTTCGGCGTTCCTCAGTGCAAATTCGCCGATGCGTACAAGGAATTCGTCGTTCCCGATCTCTTTCTTCGCTGCACGCGAATTCTCATATCCTATCTCTCTCGCTACCACGTCAGCGATTGGTTGCCAGTTCCACTTATGAAAATCTGGGCTTCTCTCGTCGAGGATAAACCTATATGCCTTGTCATACGAGCGTTCGACGAAGAGTTTTCCAAACTGAAAGTCTTCACTTTTTGCATAAACAAGAATCTGATTGCCCGATTTGAAGATGCTTTTAGAAGTGTGTTTGAAGCCAAACGGACTGTTAGCTCTGACGGTAATCGTGTTACGGTAGTTTTTTGCGCCGAATCTTTCGTCCAGAATTACCTTACAATAAGCACATTCATTATCATCGAGATGCACAAAAATAACACCATCTTTTTTCAGTAATTTCCAGAGTATCTCCAGCCTCGCCTTCATCATAGAAAGCCAGATTGTGTGCTCCAGACCGTCGTCGTAGTGCTCGAAGGCATTTCCCGTGTTGAACGGCGGGTCAATGTAGATGCACTTAATTTTGCTCGCAAAATGCCGCTCCAGAGCTTTCAGGGCAAGGAGATTGTCGCCTTTCACCAGCAGGTTATCGCCCTGCTCGTGTAGGTCGTCTAAGCTGTCGGGATTAACTTGTCCCACGGATTCCAACTGCACTAAAAGCCGGGGTTCTAAATCGGCCTTCGTGCCCCAGATAGGCTTACCGTTTTCATGCAGCCCGAGAAGTACCTTGTCTTTGTTGGGCCAAATTAGCTCAAGACGCTTTTTCATCGTGCTATTGCTCCCTCAATTTCCTTCTTCTCCGTAGCTCACCTCTACCGGTCCTTCTCAATTAGTTTGTAAGTCCGTCGCCCCATGCTCCTGACTTATCTTGGTGTCTTAAGTATGTAACTCAATAGATAAATTTATAGTTATCACTCTCTAAGGTCAAGTTATTTTACCAAACTTTATTGTGCCTGCCAGGTTCGTATGAATGCATACGCATCCCCTGACCTGGCGGGATAGATCCCTGTCGGGTCAGGGGACCCGACAGGCACACAAAATTAAGAATTGATTTTGATTTTTGAATTGTCCGCAGGATCCAAATTCGGACAATTTTGAACTTTGCACTTTGCATTTTGAATTGATCTTGATTCCCCCTCACTCTTACCCTCCTACGGATTTCGCTTCGCTCAGCCCTATGGGTTTCGCTTCGCTCAATCTCCCCAAAGAGGCTGTGTCATAATGATGTTTTGAAGTTGTAGCCGCCCATACGGGCGTAAGTTGTTGGTTTTCAATATCTCA
>JAGMFA010000229.1 GCA_023127875.1 Candidatus Zixiibacteriota bacterium | reverse complement strand
AATAATAAGATGTAAACTGTTTCCTGCTCCCCTTAATAAGTTAGGTGTGTGTTCTTATTGCCCCATTTTCAAAATTGTAGTGGAGACCTTCAGGTCTCCACTCTTTTTTCACAAAAAAAGATTCAGCCATAATGCGAACTTTCAGTGGGCTTGAGATAGCAATACTTGTCCTTTTATTTATTTTGATCCTCAGGCTGATTTTGAAGGGATGGCAAAAGATAGCAGTCTCTCGAAAAGGAGAGAAGTTCAAATTTCTCTTGACTAAATCACCATTTTCAGGTGATGTCACCTGGCGAGACGTGCGATACTCCATTCTGGTGATGGTCGATTCGATCATATCTATTGTAATTTTGATCTGGGTGATGGATAAGTTGTTTTAACCTCCCGGACGAGCGCCCCCACCCGTACGGGTGGGCGTTTCCGTCACCCCCTGTTTCTTCCTCTCCATAAAATGGAGGGGGGATTAAGTTTCGTTGTCGGGCAGTCTTACGACAGCCCGACCTACTGACCTGTATGATTAGTTAATATGAAAAATGAAATCTCCGAGGAAAAAGAGCTATTACGAAATAAAATCTTCGTTGGTAACGGACGCCTCGTCCGTTCACGGTGAATCCGTTCAGGATGAATCCGTTACCATATAGTCGGCGTCACGGACGAGGGCGTCCGTGACGAACGAAAGGTTTTAATCTCCATTTTCGTGGACAAGTTCAATTACCATAATGTCTGGGGGTGCTAAGAAACGAATTGGTGGTCCCCAGGTGCCTGCTCCCCTGCTCACGCATAGGTAGGAGCCATTCTCTAACTCCAAACATCCATCGTCAGTGGGATAAATCGCTTTGGTAATAAGACCGAAAGGAAAAATCTGTCCTTTGTGGGCGTGTCCTGAAAGCTGAAGGTCAAAATAACCTAAAGAAGTCTCATCTACGATGGGTCTGTGTTTGAGAAGTAAGGTGAAGTTTTCTTGGGGAAGTTTGGAGAGCAACTCCTTTTCTGAAATATCCTTGAAAAGACCAAAGGGTTTTCCCGCGGGATCATCAACGCCAGCGATATTTAGAAACCCCGCAACAGTTATTCCCTCCGCCCTTAAAATAGTAAAGCCTGCGTCTTCTGTAAAAGCTAACGCCCTATCAAGCCCGGCATAGAATTCATGATTTCCTGTTATGGCAAATTTCCCATATCTTGATTTGATGTCTTTCAATAGCCCCACAAGCTCCGTGAGATTGCACATCTCTCCATCCACCAAGTCGCCAGTAGATACCAATACATCCGGCTCTTCCTTTTTCACTAGTTCCAGAATTTTCTTCAATTTTTCTTCTCCAACAATCACACCCAAATGAATGTCAGAAACCTGGACGATCTTCAGCCTGCTGATCTCTTCAGGAATCTTGGAGGTCTTAATTGTCATCCTTTCGATGCGAATGTCCTTTGCCTCGAAATAGCCGTAAGTAGTTATAAATATCGATAGCAGGAAAGGTATGAGAAAATGATATGGTGTTATGCTGGTTAGGTTGGAGAAATCCTTTTGGGCAACAAATCCAGCTAAGTAGGCAAGAAGCCGACAGAAATCGATTACGATGGAAACGGAAAAGAATAAAAAGAGAATCCCCATCCAGGTGTATCCGATGTACGCTATCAGGCGGGCAACATGCTCAACTCCTGGCTTTTCAAATAAACGCACCAAAATGGGAGCAAAGACCATTATCGCCATGAAGAGTAAAAGACTAATGCTGGTCTTTGTGCCGAAAGCGAAAGCAGTCTTCGCTTTCAGAAACATATACAGATGAAGCCCACCGTAAACCAACAAGAAGATCAGCAAAAAGAGAATCATAGCGAAAGAGAATCGAATCACCCCAGATTACCCAACATTAAATGTTCTACCAATTAGTTAGACCCTTTCCTTCCCCACAGATATGAAAAGCTAACCTTGTGAGTATC
>JAGMFA010000228.1 GCA_023127875.1 Candidatus Zixiibacteriota bacterium | reverse complement strand
GTCCATAAGATCTCTTGGAGCTTTTTCTTTCAAAGTATGGATAGCTTCTATCACCTCAATGGAGTTTCCCACTGTCTCGCCCAGAGGTTCGTTCATGTCGGTTAGTAACGCCACCGCCTTCTTTTTAAATCTTTTCGCTATCTGAATCAAATTCTTCGCCAGAAGTACAGCCTCATCATGTTTTTTCATGAGGGCACCATTTCCCACTTTGACATCAAAGACGAAAGCATCCGCCCCCTCGGCTAATTTTTTGCTCATGATGCTGGAGGCAATCAAAGGTATGGAGTTGACCGTGGCAGTTACATCTCTTAGAGCATATATCTTTCTGTCGGCGGGAGCTATCTCTTTGGTCTGTCCGATCATGCAAACACCCACCTCGGAAAGTATTTTTTTAAAGGTTTTCAAAGGCAGATCTGTGCGGAATCCAGGAATTGACTCCAATTTATCTAAAGTTCCGCCGGTGTGACCCAATCCCCTTCCGGAGATCATGGGAATCTTAACCCCACATGAGGCCACCAAAGGGGCAAGTATCAAAGAGACCTTATCTCCCACTCCGCCAGTGCTGTGTTTGTCAACCTTCACTCCGGGAACAGAGCTCAAGTCGAGCACTTTGCCGGAGTTCATCATGGACTGGGTTAGATGAAATGTCTCCTCCGCATCCATCCCATTCAGGAAAATAGCCATCAAAAGAGCGGATGCCTGATAGTCAGGGATTTGACCTTCAGCATAACCGGAGACGAAATATTCTATCTCCTCTGAGGTAAGTCTCTTTTTGTCTCTTTTCTTGCTGATTATCTCGTACATGTGCATATTTTTGCAATCCTATGCGTGGGTGGTCGTAACCATAATAAGGTACGAGGGAGGAAAAGTCAAGTTTCGCCCGTGTAGTTTTCTGTAGTTGCCCGATTTATCGGGCGTAGCGATAGCTCGATGAATCGAGCAACTACAAGAGGGATCGTCGCACTACGACTTACCTCACCCCCTGCTTCCCCCTCTCCACTTTGTGGAGAGGGGGATTAAAGGGGGAAAGGTCAGAAACTTTCAATCCGAATGGAATAGAATTCACCTCCTCCTGCAGGAAGATAGGCGCACACGCCGTTGGAGAAAATTTTCTCATGGTCACCATTGCAGGTGGTGAGAAGGATATACTCGTCCGTCACCTCGGTGATTGAATCGTAGATGATCCCATCTTTGATATTGCAGGTATTGGGGGCAAATTGTGTGGTATCTATCTTTAAAGGAATTTCAGCATTATGACCAAGCACGTTTACTTTGTGGAGATTCAGTTCACCTCCTGGCAACTGTCGCACCCGGATAACCTGCTTCCTTGCCATTCCCTTTCGATGAAATTGAATCTGCGAAGCGCCACAATAAATGTTTGGCGAACTGGTATCTCCGCTGACCATCACAACGAAATAGTGAGTGTCGGTATAGATGGCGTAACTTCCATCCGACAACAACCACACTCCCTTTCTCCACTCAGCTAATTTGTTCTCCTTAGTTGGCTTGTCCACTTCCTCAACTTGTGGAGTGGAGCAGGGAGCAGCAAGAAACACCAAAATTGCAACAGCGAAAATCCAGTCCAATTTTTTCATGGAAGTTACCTCCAATATGTTAGACCTGTGGGAACGCAGTCTTGAACAAGTGTATAGGTATTACAGTTTTTTTACGGAATATTCGCAAAGGAGGTTTCCTCAAATGTCCTGGGTGTTTGATTTGTAGTTGCCCAATTCATTGGGCGGTCTTAAGCTAGTCGAGTGACTGTGGATGAGATATTCAGATCTGTTCGCCCTCGCAGAAAGCGCGAAGGCTTACAAGATTCCCCATGATCAACTGATGAACTTGTGGGAAGTTCTTCTCGGTGTAGACGCCCAGCGCTTCCTCATAAGCTCCAATCGCCAGCTTGCAATTCTCAGACTTGGACTCCACCTCGGCCAAAGTGCGGTAGGCGTTCCCCAGATTGT
>JAGMFA010000227.1 GCA_023127875.1 Candidatus Zixiibacteriota bacterium | reverse complement strand
CCTCTCCTTAGAAAGGAGAGGGAACTTTCCCCTCCTTCTTAAGGAGGGGATTAAGGGGAGGTTCTATTTGGAAAATGAATCCTGGATTGTTCTTTGCTCCAGCCGGGTATTCCATGGCTGGCAAGCTTCACCTGCCGTTCAATTTCCCGTTGGTGGAGAACACCAACGGGAAGCAGGGAAAGCCAAAAGCTCTTCTGTTTTTTGGGACAAATTACATGGTGAGGAACATCAGCGGGAAGCAAGGGTGTTATGACACTAAGAATCTCAGCTTCAGCCCACCATTTAGTCTTTTTATTTTCTGGAGATTCTTCCTTTTTCCTTTTATCCGCAGACAGATCCCCTCTTTTTCAAATTTGCTTTCCAATACCACCCCTATCTTGTAAACATGAGGCAGCAAATTTGAGTTTCCATTCCCCAGATGAAGCCAAGCCTCTGCCCATTCACCTTTTGCAGATTCAGCGATTCTCTCAGCCAGATCAGAAATTCCAATCTGATTCTGGGCTGAAACTAATATCCCATTATCTTTTTGCTCAGAGTATGGGGAAAGGTTAATGGGATACCTCCCGGCAAGCTTGTCGATTTTATTATAGATTAAAAGGGTGGGTTTGTCCAGGGAGTCAAGTTCGGAAAGAACCTGGTTCACCTTGGCTATGTGCTGCTGGAAATCGGGATGGCTGATATCCACCACATGCAACAAAAGATCAGCCAGCCTTACCTCGTCTAAGGTGGATTTGAAGGAAGCCACCAGGTGATGAGGGAGCTTCCTTATGAAACCGATTGTATCGGTGATGACGATCTTAACGCCTTCTTTTAACCTTCCATTCTCAGAGGTTCTCAAAAGCCGGGTAGTAGAATCCAGGGTGGAAAAAAGCTTCTCCTCCACAAAGGTTGAAGAGGAAGTGAGCTGATTAAAAAGGGTGGATTTTCCCACATTGGTATAGCCAACCAGGGTGACCTTGAATATGTCTTCTCTTCTTTTTCTTTGGACCCTTCTTTCCTTGTCGATCTTTAAAAGAGTTTTTTCCAGCTCTTGAATCTTTCTATTTACCCTTCTCCGGTCCATCTCCAGCTGAGTCTCACCCGGTCCTTTTGTTCCTATTCCACCCCATTGTCTGGAGAGGTGGGTCCAGCCTCGGGTCAATCTGGGGAGCAGGTATTTGAGCTGGGCTAACTCCACCTGCACTTTGGCTTCTTTGGATCTGGCTCTTTTGGCAAATATATCCAGAATCAGCCAGCTCCGATCTATCACCTTTATGTCCAGATTCTTCTCCAGATTATACATCTGTGCCGGGGTGAGATCGTCATCAAAGATGATGATGTTTGCCCCCAATCTTTGGGATAAGCTTTTTATCTGGTCTGTTTTCCCTTTTCCAATGAAAAAGGTGGGATTGAGCTTCTGACGTTCCTGGATCACAGTATCCAAAACCTCTCCTCCTGCTGTCTCGGTCAGAAGCACAAGTTCCTGCAGAGATTCCTCTATGGCAAACCTACTCGCCGAGGGAAGTTTTACCCCCACCAGGATGGCTTTTTCTTTTGTCCTTAGTTTGGCTACCTCGAACAATTTTTCCTTATAATTTAAAATTAACTCTCTATAATATTATACATTCAAAAGGGCAAAAAAGTGAGCGAAAAATGATAAAAATGAAAGTTTCTCACAGCAGATTGAAGCAGATTAAGCAGATAAAAATCATCCGAATTTGGATCCATAGGATCGGTATCAGCTTAATCCATTTAATCAGCTGTGAGGTAATCTCCTGCTCCTCATGGGATGTTATCCCAGACGAGCAAACGCTCAGACGGGGCCGTCTGCCCAGTAGTGTTGCGTTAATCGTAGCTGTATAGGTAAACATTCTAAAGGAAGGTTAAGCAGGGGTTAGAAGGTGTGAGTAAAGATTCCTCTAACCCCTAACCCCCTTGTTGTCCCCCTTATCAAGGGGGACATAGAGCGTTCCTCCCCTGATAAGGGGAGGTTAGGA
>JAGMFA010000226.1 GCA_023127875.1 Candidatus Zixiibacteriota bacterium | reverse complement strand
AGTCAACTGGACAAAGATGTCCCTCTGAAGGATCAAAGCGTGATCCTTTTAGATATTATGGGCGAACTTTCCAAAATCTATTCTTTAGCTGATGTGGCTTTTGTAGGGGGGAGTCTGGTGCCGGTGGGGGGACATAATCTTCTGGAACCAGCAATTTATGGAGTTCCGGTCCTTTTCGGATCTTATGTGGATCACTTCAAAGAGGAAGCCAACATTTTGATCCAATCCGGAGGAGGTATAAAAGTTAAGGATGAAGAGGAACTCTACTTCAATTTGTCCAGCCTGCTTTCGGATGATGAAAAAAGAATAAGGCTGGGAAAGAGTGCAAAAGAAGCCATCCAGAAGGAGACCGGGGTCTCTCAAAGGACAGTTGATTTGATTTTCTCCCTTTTTGAAAAATGCAGTCAGCTCTCAGCTAACAGCCATCAGCTGACAGCTATTCTACCTTCGCGGACGGCGGACGGTGGACGGCGGACGCTCTATGCATTAACACGGTGGCTTTTTCCTTTTTTCTCATGGTTATATGGAATGGCTTGTGCTGTTAGACTCCTTCTTTACCGATATGGAATATTCAAACAGAAAAAGCTCGAAGCAAAAGTTATCAGTGTGGGGAACATCACCCTGGGCGGAACCGGAAAAACTCCTTTAGTCATCTATCTGGCAGAAAAGCTTAAAGAGAAAGATAAAAAGGTGGCGATACTCACCAGAGGATACAAGCGGAAGAAGAAAGAGATGGTGGAACTGACACAAAAAATACACGAGAAAATCAACTGGCAAGATGTGGGAGATGAACCCTATCTGTTAGCGCAGAGACTTCCCGATGTCCCAATTATCGTAACCAAGCATAGAAACATCTCCGGTAAGTATGCCGTTGAAAAATATGACACCGAGTTTTTGATTTTGGATGATGGGTTTCAACATTTAAAACTTTTCAGAAACTTAGATATTGTGGTGATTGATTCGGTCAATCCTTTTGGAAACGGAAGAGTTCTACCAGCGGGCACCCTGAGAGAACCTCTAACATCCTTGAGAAGGGCGGATATGTTTGTTTTGACCAAAACCGACCAAACTTCCAATACAGATGAGTTGATCCAAATATTAAAAAAATATAATCCCAAAGCTCCAACAGTGGAATCCATTTACCAGATACGTTCCATAGAAAAGCTGTTTGATGGTTTGGAGATCAACCTCAAGGAAGTGGAAGGCAAAAGGGTTTTAGCTTTTTCCGGCATCGGTAATCCTTTATCCTTTGAGAATACTCTGAAGCAATTGAAAATACGAATTTTAAAACATCGAATATTTTTAGATCACTTCCCTTACCACAGGAACGAAGTTTTGGCTCTGCAAGAGGATGCAAAAAGCAGAGGTGCTGATTTTATTATCACCACAGAGAAGGACTCGGTGCGTATACCTTTGATAGACAAGCCGCAAATACCCTGTTACGTGTTAAAAATAGATTTGAAAATAACCGAAGGAGAGGAAATCCTCTTAAATAAAATTAATGGAAAAGAATAAATGGAGATAAAAACCGATTTTCTGGTGATCGGATCGGGCATTGGAGGGCTCTCCTTTGCTCTTAAAGCTTGTGAGTTAGGGGATGTGGTCATCGTCACCAAAAAGGAGGACTCTGAATCCAACACCAACTATGCTCAGGGAGGCATCGCCTCAGTTTTGGCAAAGGATGATTCGTTCGAACTTCATGTTGAAGATACTTTGAGGGCAGGGGATGGGTTATGTGATCCTGAGGTGGTAAGAAGGGTGGTGGAGGTAGGTCCAGGATGCATTGAGGAACTGATCCAAGTAGGGGTGCAGTTCACCAGAAAAAGAGGAAAAGAGGATGAATTTGATTTGGGACTGGAGGGGGGACATTCGAAAAATCGGGTGGTGCATGCCGCTGATCTCACCGGCAGAGAGGTGGAGAACTCGCTTCTGAGCTCAGTAAAAGCCAAAAAGAATGTTAAGATATTAGAAGATCACATCGCCGTCGACTTAATCACCCAGCATCATCTCAAAG
>JAGMFA010000225.1 GCA_023127875.1 Candidatus Zixiibacteriota bacterium | reverse complement strand
ACAAAAGCACGGTGAATTTCTCAAACTCGGCTTTATTCAAAATATTTCTAAGCTTAGCCAGCTCGCTTTTAGTAATTTTCTCCAACATGACCAAACTATCGATATCACTATCCGAATTGGCTTCCCCAGTTGCCCAGCTTCCGTGATGAATGATGAAGACCAGATTTTTGCCATAGGTCTTCTTCATCACACTAACAAATCTTTTCAATAATTTTTGAACTTCGGTCTTGGTCAAATGATCCTCCTACCTCACCCCCTGTCTCCCCCTCTCTCCCGCCAGAGGCGGGATGGAGAGGGGGACTAAGGGGGAGAGGTCAAAGCCGTCCCGATCGTAAAATGGCGATCACCAGCCACACTCCCAAAAGCCCGGCGAATATATAGCCCAGGATTCCAAACAAAGGATAGCCAAACAAAGTGTATTTAGTCTCTAACCTCATAATCAGAGATGAGCCCACAATTATGGCGGCAATGATCAAACTGAACGAGAGCCGATTGGAGGCTCGATCCAGCTCTAGGATCAGTTTTTCCAAACCCCGGTGTTGAAAGGTAAAGGATAATTGTCCTCTACCCAGCTTCTTGAGTATCCTTTTCAGTTCAAAAGGAAGAAGGACAAAAAGGGACCGAAGATCTTGAAGTAAAGTAGAAGCGTCTCTTAGAAGAACTTTCGGTTTGAACTTGCGATATGCCAAACCTTTTATGTAAGGCAAAGATTGGGTAACCAAATCGTACTCCGGATCGAGCATCTTGGCAACTTCTTCATAGGTAATCATGGCTTTGGAGAAAAGCATCAACTCAGCTTGAATATGGATGTCATACCGGTGAATTATTCCGAATGCCTCGTCCATCAAGGTCTTCATGTCCAGGCGGGACAAAGGTATCTTATGATACTTATAGAGAAATTCAGCCAGATCAGCTTCTAAAGCCCTTAAATTAACCTTTTCCCCCACCACCTCCAAATCTTGATACACCTTTACTATCCCACCCGGATGCCAGGTGACCACGGAAATCAGAAGCTCTGCCAACTCGTCCATGGTGGTTTCCGAAAGCTTCCCCATCATTCCGTAGTCTACTGGGGCAATGATGTTTCCCTCCAGGACAAACAAATTTCCGGGATGTGGATCCGCATGGAAAAAACCATCCTCAAAGATCTGCTTTAAGACCATCCTCCCCCCTATTTTGGCAATCAATTTCTTATCGATTCCTTTTTTATCTAATTTCTCCAAATTCGATATTTTTATTCCATCGATGTAACCCATGGTCAAAACCTTAGAGGTGGTTTTATCCCAGAAGACTTTTGGAACGAAGATCGATTTTTCATCTTTGAAATTTTCCCTGAAAACTTCAATATTTCTGCCCTCATTGTTAAAATCGATCTCCTTGCGGATGGATTTGGCCAGCTCTTCTCTTATTCCCTTGGGGTCATATTGTCTTGACTCAGGAACATATTTATATAACAGGTTTACTAAATCGTTTAAAATGTCTAAGTCTGCATCGATTATCTCTTTTATTCCGGGACGCTGAACTTTAACTACCACCGTCTGCCCATCTTTGGTCACTGCCTTATGCACCTGCGAAAGTGAAGCGGAGGCAATGGGTATTGTGTCGAAAGACGAAAAATGCGCCTCCAAAGGAGCCTTCAATTCCTTCTCTACTATCTGCTTAACCTGTTCAAAAGGGAATGGTGCCACCTCATCCTGGAGCTTGGTCAATTCCAAGACAAACTCTAAAGGTATCAAAAAGGGGCGCATGGAGAGGATCTGTCCCAATTTCACAAAAGTGGGACCCAACTCCTCCAAAGCCAATCTTATCCTCTGGGCATAGGTCAACTCCTCCAGTCTTACCTTTTTTTTAAAAATCTTTTTCCTCAATCTAAGAAGGGTGAAGATCTTCATCTGGTCTAAAAGCTGACCAAAGCCGTATTTAAAAAGAACTCCTACAATTTGGCGGTAACGAGGAAGAGTCCGCGCTCTTCTCAATAGTGGGATTTTCATGAAAAGGTAGTTTGAAAGTTTACAGGTTTAAAA
>JAGMFA010000224.1 GCA_023127875.1 Candidatus Zixiibacteriota bacterium | reverse complement strand
AAGTGGGACTTTTTCAACACGCCCTGAAACCTGCGGCTACCCACCCTTCCCCTGGATAAAATTGTTTGTTTGCATAATACTCCAACTGGGCATAAACTTGAGGAAGATGTAGATCATTTTTCAAAAAGGTTATCAATTATTTTCAGAAGTGTTTGTCAGTAAAGATAGATTAACCGGGGAAACGTCATCCCACCGTTTCTAAGGCTTGTTTTAAGTCCTCTATTAAATCTTCTTCGTCCTCGATGCCACAGGAGAGGCGCACCATCCCCGGCGTCACATCTGCTCTTTTAAGCTCCTTTTCGTCAAATCCAAAATGGGAGGTCATAACCGGAAGGCTGGCTAAGGATTCCACCCCACCCAGGCTGGTGGCGTTGATAAACAGCTTTAGGCTATCTATAACTTTAGTAGCTGATTCCAGTCCTCCTTCAACCTCAAAGCAAACCATGCCCCCGAAGCCTCTCATCTGACTTTTGGCCAGGTCATGCTGGGTATGGGTGGAAAGACCAGGATAAAACACCCGGCGAACCTTATCATGTCCGGACAGAAACTCCGCCACCTTCAGACCATTGTGATTTTGTCGCTCGACCCTTACCGCCAGAGTCTTCAGCCCACGCAAAAGAAGAAAAGCTCCGAAAGGATCGATACAGCCACCCAGCACCTTCATGGTTTCTCTGGTTTCATCTATGATGTTTTTCGGTCCCACAATAACTCCTGCTATCAGGTCACTATGTCCTCCCAGATATTTGGTTCCGCTGTGGATCACCAGGTCTGCCCCCAAAGAAAGAGGATTCTGATTGTAGGGAGTGGCGAAGGTATTGTCCACCACCACCGGTATCTTTTTATCATTGGCAATCTCTACAATCCTTCTTATATCCACGATCTTGAGATTGGGATTGGTGGGCGTCTCACAGAAGAAGAGCTTGGTGTTTCCCTTCAGCAAAGCTTTTGCTTCATCCATCTTTTCCGGATCGATGAAATGGACCTTGATTCCTAATTTAGGGAAGACCTGCTGGAACAAATTATAAGTCCCTCCGTAAACCGGTTCGGTGCTGATTATCTCCTCTCCAGAGGAGACTAAAGTTAAAGCCACCGTGGAGATAGCCGCCATCCCGGAGGAAACAACTAAAGCGGCTTCCCCTCCCTCCAGAGTCGTCATCTTATCCTCAACCGTTTTCAAAGTGGGATTTCCGTATCTGGTATATAGATACTTGGAGGAATCCCCTTTTTGAAATTCTATCACCTCCGCCGTATTCTTGAAAGCAAAGGTTGAAGTTTGATATATGGGGGTGGTCGCTGCTCCAAAAGGAAAGCCTTCCTCCTCCCCGGCATGAATGGTTAATGTAGGAAAGCGGTATTTTGTTTTCATATTTTCTCCTTTCCTATGTGGTAGAATATGTTTTTGTCACAAGTGTCCCCGCGTAGGCAAGCCTTCATGGCTTGCCAGCCAAGGCGTGAAGCCTTGGCTACGCATTCTTAAGGTCGCTTCTCTTTTTTTCTCATTCCATAAGCAATGATTGCAAGCTCTCCTCCAGTTGCTCCAGATCAAAGGAGCCGTCAAACCTCTTTTGAATTTTCCCTTTCTTATCGAAAAGAAGAGTGGTGGGCACGCCTTTAAAGTTCTTCAAGTTGGAAAGAATCTGTGTATTGCCGACAAGAATGGGATAGTCGATTTTACTTTCTTTTACAAATGGCACCACTAACTCCAAGCTGTCTTTATCCAAGGCGATTCCTACTACCTGTACCCCTTTGTTTTTATATCTATCATAAAGATCATTCAATTTGGGCACCTCCTCTAAGCAGGGAGGACACCAGGTAGCCCAGAAGTTTAGCACCAGTATTCGCCCACTGAAATCCTTCATGCTATGAATCTCTCCATCCAAATCAGGAAGACTAAAATCAAAGCCAGGATTCGGATTGCCCTGGTGAGGATTTCCCCCGCATTGGATGAGAATCAAAAGGAGAAATAATGAAATGATAAGATGTGAATTTTTTATTCTGCGATTCAAATCCAATCCGATTGTTTGAAGTTAAATCTGCGAGTTCCTTTTCAGACTTCCTGTAATGAACAATCTTTTGATTAAACAGGCAAGGGAAAAATTAGAATTTTTTGAGGGGATAGTTACTAAGAGGAGCAGGAAACA
>JAGMFA010000223.1 GCA_023127875.1 Candidatus Zixiibacteriota bacterium | reverse complement strand
ATTAACGCAACACTATTGGGGTTGAACCCCCACCCGATCGTGGTAGTTCATACTGGTGAGATATTCAAATCTCTATCACTAATCCATCATAAGCCATCACCAGTTTTTCAAAACCCATCTTCTGAGCCTTTTTCAAAATTCCCTTCTCTTTTCCCTCCAGCTCCGGGGGGATATGGGTAAACACTGTGGATTTAACCCTCTTTTCCACCATGAGCGGAATGAGCTTCTCCAGCTTAGGATGAAAGCATTCAGTGATTAAAATATCCGCATCTTGGATGATCCCAGCTAAATCCTCTGAAGATTCGATGTCGCCTGAATAGACTATCTTCCTGTTAGAAAGATTCAAAAGGAAACTGAAGCTTTGCATCTTATTGGGAGATTTTAATTCATCAATCATCTTCTGATTGCCCGTAAGATGGCGATTGGGATATGCCTTTATAGTTATTCCTTCACCTTGGAATTTAAAGTTAGATGTCATCGGGTGAAGGCTTAGTTTCGGTGTGATCTTCTCTGGAAAAAGATAGCAAGTTTGAAGAAAATTCTTCACCCCAAAGATGGTCTCCTCCGGAAGATAAACGTTCAATGGGGTTCTTCTTTGCAGAAGATGCATCATCTGAACCAAAAGAAAGAAACCGCCCAGATGATCCACATGGGAATGGGATACGAAAATTGAGTCTATCAATTCCGGATCGATTTTGTTTCTCAGAATGGAAAAACTGACCCCCTCACCGCAATCTAAAAGAAAATTTAACCTCTCTGTCTGAAAGAAAAGGGAGGAACAAAAACGAGTAGGAGAGGGCATGCCAGAAGAGGAACCTAACACTGTTATCCGGCATCTGCTCATTTGTCCAATCTCCCTATCTTTTGAAGTTCATCTTTTCTGTTTTTATTAAGATGTAGGGGTGAAGCTTAAGGGGGTGTTGAAAAACAAACAGGAGTGCCCATATGGGCGGTTTTTTTTTAGAGTTTAACCGGCGGCAGGATAAGAACATCTAGGTCTCAATAAATCGCGAAAGCCTCGCGGAGCGGGATCTCCGCTTCGCTCCGGACAAACTTTCGCACTCCAAAAACACTTTTTCAACAATCCCTAGAGGTTTACCCCTACACATTTACTCGTTTCTTGAAAAAATCCACTGTTTGGGCCATCCCCTCCTGCAGACTGCATTTTGGCTTCCATTTAAGTAATCTTCCCGCCTTGGAACAACCCAGTACGCTTCTTTGCTGTTCTCCCAATTTTGGTGGAGCGTGGATCTCCTTTTGTTTTGAGCCAGTTGTCTTTTTCAGGAGTCTGAAGATAGAGTTTATGTCCGTCTCTATGCTGGTTCCAATGTTAAAAATATCGCTTTTCGGATAATTTAGCGCCAAAAGGTTCGACTCCACCACGTCTTCCACGAAGACGAAGTCCCTGGTTTGGGTTCCGTCTCCATTGATGACAGTTTCTTTACCTGTGAGTAGTCTTTCAGTAAAGATCGCAACTACCCCAGCCTCTCCAAAGGGATTCTGTCTGGGTCCGTAGACATTAGCATAGCGGAGAGACACAAAATCTATCCCGTAGGTTTCCCGGTAAAAATGAAGATACTTTTCCATGGTCAGCTTGGCTACCCCGTATGGGGAAAGAGGATTGGCGGGATGATTCTCATCGGCTGGAAAATAATCCTGTTCTCCATAAATAGCCCCGCCGGTGGAGGCAAAGATAATCTTTTTGACTTTGTGCTTGATACAGGCGTTAAGCAGATTCAAACTGCCAATTATGTTTACCTCTGCATCGAAAATCGGATCGGCGGTTGACTTTCTGACATCTATCTGGGCGGCGTGGTGGCACAAAACATCCGGCTTTGTCTTTTCGAAGATTTTGTCTATCACCGCACTTCTAATATCCACCTTATAGAATTTCGCTTTTTTGTTAATGTTAGATTCCACCCCGGTAGATAGATTATCAATTATGGTGACTTGATGACCTTCTTGGATAAATCTATCTGCCGCGTTCGATCCGATAAAACCGGCTCCACCAGTTACCAAGATTTTCACCAGTTCTCCTCCTGTGGGCAAGATGCAGGCTTACCTCGCACCCTTATTTTTTTAATGGACAATTATACCCATCTTTCCCCTCAAAGTCAACACAAAACCTTTTCGTGTTTGCGTCCACTGATGCGGTAT
>JAGMFA010000222.1 GCA_023127875.1 Candidatus Zixiibacteriota bacterium | reverse complement strand
AAAGAAAAATCTGAAAATGCAATTCAAAAATAAAACTTACGTTTGTCCTTTTCCAAGGTTTCCAAAATTTTATCAATATGCCCTACTCTGTAAATAAAATTTGAACTCTTTATTGTCCCGCCTTGGGCAAGATTAGTTTTATTCCTTGAATTTTAGGTTTAACTCCCCTTCCGGGAGAGATACTCTCCCATCACCCGAAACTTATGGATTCTTCTTTCGATCAACTCCTCCTGATTCAACTTCTCCAACTCATCCAAAGCATTCAGGATTTCTCCTTTCAGAATCTGGGCTTGCTTATTTGGATATTTATGAGCTCCTCCGATAGGTTCCGGGATGATTTTGTCTATGACTTTAAGCTCAAGAAGATCTGTGGCGGACAATTTCAGAGCTTCGGCGGCTTCTGGAGCTCTGGCGCTATCTCTCCACAGGATGGCGGCGCAGCCTTCCGGGGAGATCACCGAATACCAGGAGTTCTCCAGCATGAAGACCCTATCTCCCACCCCTATTCCTAGAGCACCTCCACTGGCACCCTCTCCAATAACGTTTATGATGATGGGAACCCGAAGGCGGGTCATCTCCCTCAAGTTTCGGGCAATTGCTTCTGCCTGTCCTCTCTCCTCCGCACCTATACCGGGAAAAGCGCCGGGAGTATCCACCAATACAATGATGGGTTTATCAAATCGTGAAGCAAGCTGCATCAGTCTTAGTGCCTTTCTGTATCCTTCCGGATGAGGCATACCAAAATTTCTGAAAAGTTTCTGCTTGGTATCTTTCCCTTTTTGTTGTCCCACCACCAGGACCGGTTTTCCATCCAGTTTAGCAAATCCCCCCACAATGGCTTTATCATCTGCGAAATTTCTGTCACCGTGCAGTTCAATAAAATCAGTAGTCATAAGGGAAACATAATCCAGGGTGCAGGGACGACGAGGATGGCGAGCCAGCTGAACCCTCTGCCAGCGGGAAAGCTTGGAGTAGATTTCTTTAGAGAGTTTCTCTAACTTCATCTCCAAAGCTTCAATCTCATGGGAAAGCTCCAAACTCTCCAAAGGATCATCTTTATCCCGGTCAGCCAAATCCTTCAACTCACCGATCTTTTTCTCTAATTCGTATATCGGCTTTTCAAAATCTAAATATGGCCCGTTCATCTTTTTTCCGCAGAATCAAATAACTTGGGAGCATTAAAAACAGTGGAAAATTCCTTAATTCGCCTCTCCGCCAATTTGACATACTCTTCATTAATGTCATACCCGACATAGTGACGCTTGGTTTTTATGGCGGCAATAGCCGTTTGACCACTTCCTATAAATGGGTCTAAAACAACTTCTCCTTCAAATGTATAGAGTTGAATTAGTCTATAAGGCAATTCTACTGGAAAAGGAGCGGGATGTCCAACTTTTGTTGCTGGTTCTGCCGAAAATGTCCAGACGCTTTTTGTAAACTCCAGAAACTCTGCTTTGGAAATGGTACTTTTTCGTCTACGGGGATTTTTCTTGCTGAATGTCTTTTTGGAGAAGACCAAAATATATTCGTGAATATCCCTAAGAGTAGGATTAGCCGCAGAAAGCCAGCTTCCCCAAGCAGTGGAAGGACTACCGCTTGAAGCTTTATTCCAGATTATCTCGCCCCTCATCAAAAATTCCAAGTCCAACATATCCTCAACAATAAAAGCATGAAGAGGGATGTAAGGCTTTCTTCCAAGATTGGCAATATTGATGCAAGCCCTTCCCCCTGGAACAAGGACTCTTTTAACTTCACTCCATACCCTTTTCAAAAATACTTTGTATTCATTTAAGGTAAGATTTTCATCATATAATTTTCCTACATTGTAAGGTGGCGAAGTAATCATCAGATGAACGCTATTATCTGGTAATTCCTCCATCTGTTCGCTTGTTTTACAAAAGATTCTGTCCAAAAGCTGGACGGGAATAGGGTTCTCGATATATTTTGTAATTTCTTCCTTGGGCAGTCCTTCATATAACTTGCTTGCATAGAAAGACGTCGAGTCATGGTTGATTCTTCCAGGAGAACCGAAGGCACTTGTTTTGGTGCCTTGTTTTCTTTGGTTTAGCGTCATTTTATTCCTCTCTCCAGAGGTCGACCCATCTTTTGTAAGGATTAAAATCTATATTTGTTCTTTGCCAGTTTATTTCGATACGCCTGGTCTCACTATCTCCAACTAAACTCGACAATGCTTCCTTAGTAATTTCAACGCC
>JAGMFA010000221.1 GCA_023127875.1 Candidatus Zixiibacteriota bacterium | reverse complement strand
CACAATCCAATAATCTAAATTTCGCATAAGCAATTTGGCTTTTTTGATATTGACACTCAAAATGGTGACGTATATATTCGGTAGAGTTGAAGATTTTTCGAAGAGAAACAAAAATCTTATGGTATTGTGATAATATTCAGCCATAAGCCGATTTTACTTACTGCTGGTCGAATTCTCTTCTAAGAGAAAAGAAAGGTCAAGATGGCTAAGCGGGATTATTATGAAGTGTTGGGGCTAAGCCGGGATGCTACAGAGGAGGATGTAAAGAAGGCGTACCGCAGACTGGCACTCAAATATCATCCCGACAAAAACCCCGGCAGTAAAGAAGCAGAGGAGAAATTCAAGGAAGGCACCGAGGCTTATGAGGTTCTGAAGGATCCTCAAAAGAGATCAACCTACGATCAATTTGGACACACAGGCTTAAGTGGCGCAGGTGGCTTTGGAGGATTTGATTTCACCACTTTCGATCTCTCCGACGCGCTACGTGCGTTTATGAGAGATTTCGGAAGCTTCGGAAGCGTTTTTGATGAATTCTTTGGCACCACCTCCACCAGAACTCGCCGGGGCTATCAAAAGGGACAAGATTTACAGATAAGACTCAAACTAACCTTAGAAGAGATCGCCACCGGAGTGGAGAAGAAAGTAAAGCTGAAAAGACTGCAGGAATGCTCAGAATGCGACGGGAGTGGTGCAGCTAAAGGAACCTCCAAAAAGGTGTGCCCCAAATGTGAGGGATCCGGTCAAATAAGGCGGGTATCTCGTTCCTTTTTCGGGCAGTTTGTTAATGTTACAACCTGCGATTATTGCAACGGAGAGGGGATGGTTGTTGATACACCATGTCCGGTTTGTCGGGGAGAGGGAAGGGTAAGAGGAATCAGCACCATCTCCGTGAAGATTCCGCCCGGTGTGACCACCGGGAATTACATCCAAATGCGCGGCGCGGGAAATGCAGGACCCCGGGGAGGACCTCCCGGAGATGTGATCGTACTTATCCAGGAACAGGAACACCCAGCTTTCCAAAGACGGGGAGACGATATTGTGCATGAGACGCTGATTAGCTTTACCCAAGCCGCCTTAGGGGATGAGATTACGGTTCCAACTTTGGATGGCAAGTGGAGTTTGAAAATTCCGCCTGGAACCCAATCAGGAAAGATATTCAAATTGAAAGGAAAAGGGATACCACGCTTGCATGGCTACGGGCAAGGAGATGAGCTTATCAGAGTGCTGGTGTGGGTCCCCACCCGCTTGACCTCAGAAGAGAAGAAACTTTTAAAGGAGTTGGCTGCCAAGGAAAATATGAATCCACCCGAGGGAGATAAAGGCTTTTTTGAGAAGCTGAAAGAGAGTTTAGGATTGTGAACAGTTTGCAGTTGGCAGTTACCTCTACTGAATTGTCAACGGATTGAACGGGTTAAACGGATAGATTTTTTTCCTTTCTTGATGGCATTTTTGATAAAAACAAGAATTCAATCTCATATATTGCCCTATTCATGAATGAAGGAAGTTGTCGTAGGGACAGCCCTCGTGGCTGTCCTTCTTGAAAACAGGACAGGGACACTTCTCCCGCCAAAGGCGGGCTCAGTGCAGGCAAGCCCTGTCCCTACGCGAAACGATCCGCAATTACAATG
This sequence comes from Candidatus Zixiibacteriota bacterium, assembly GCA_023127875.1. Next base: position 650 of record JAGMFA010000221.1, on the reverse strand, counting down.
ATCACCAACTTTTATGTAAATCCTGAAAATGTAGGGAAAGATACCCTAAAGATAATAGGGGAGGAGGCAAAGCATATCCTGTTAGTTCTCCGCTACGGATGTGGGGATGTGATTGAAGTGGTGGATGGCTGTGGCACAAAATATAAAGTCAGAATTGAAGAAATCTCCCGAGACTTTCTACAAGGAAGGATTCTCTCACGCACCCACAAGGAAAATGAACCTAACTGCCATCTCACTCTGGCTCAGGCTGTCTGTCGAAAGGAGAGGATGGATTTTTTGATCGAGAAAGCAACCGAGATCGGGGTTTCCTCCATCATTCCTATCTTGACTGAAAGAAACTTGATCAAAGTAAGCGGAGTTTCAAGGGAGAAAAAGAGAATTGATCGGTGGAGAAGATTGGCAATTGCCAGTATGAAACAAGCGCTCAGAACTGTCCTGCCGGAAATTCAAGACATCATTCAGTTTGAACAACTGCTTTCAAAAATCAAAAGATTTGATCTGTGTTTGATCGCCAGTCTAACTAAAGATTCAAAAAGCATAAAAGAATGTAAACCGCTTAAGGGGGGACTGAAAAACGTTCTTCTCATAGTTGGTCCCGAAGCCGGGTTCACCGAGGAGGAGCTTTCCAAAGCCAAAGCAAAGGGAGCCAT
>JAGMFA010000220.1 GCA_023127875.1 Candidatus Zixiibacteriota bacterium | reverse complement strand
AGCCCTGCCAATAGGGTTTTTCAACAGCTCCTAAAGCCTGCGGCTACCAAAACTGAAATTGTGACACACTCTCTTAGGGGAGAGGACTAAGGTGAGGGGGCATTGGCTTCCCCCCTTCTGTTTATCTTCTTCCCCCTTACCCTTTCCCTGCGAAGCATGCATACGCATCTCCCTAATGGAGAGAGGGAGTTATTCTCTCGGTATAATAACTCTGGCAGAGATGGAAACCATTATTTCCATCTGAGGGGTCACCTCCTTCCTCTGGTGGTGTCCCCCTATTATATTTTATCTGCCAAAGCTAAGCAACTAACAAATATGAGACGGCGCTAACGGATTAAACGGATCGAACGGAGCCCCCCTCACCCTGCCCTCTCCCCCAGGTGAGAGGGATAGACTCGATTTTCATCTTGCAAATCTTGTATCGCTTCTGTGGTGATAAGGATGACTCCAGAGTTTTTGAGAGGATTACCCTTGTTGGGGCAGGGGTTCAACCCTTCAGGTCAAGCCTTCAGGACAAGCCCCTGCCCCAACATCTTAGGATCTTAAATTCGAGGATAGACATGATACCGGTATCTTTTTTAAAAGGTCTTTTGAAGGGGGCTTTTTTCAAGCAAGAGAAAGATGAAAGATCGGTGAAGCTTCCCCCTGTAGATTTCAACAATTCTGTGAACCCAAAATTTTCTGTGATAAAAAGGACGGACCGGAGCATCAAAGAGTTCCCCACCTCACCGGTTTCCAAAAGGACCTCTTATCTGGATCAGGGAGAGCTTCTTTTACCGCAATCCAGCTTATACGATAATTCCTTCCGAATAAAACTCTTTCGTTTTCTGAGAGATAATATTCCCATCCTGAATTCAGCAGTCTGGACCTGGACTCGTATATGCGCTTCTCCGGGCTATTTTGAACTGAAAGGATCAGAAGAATCCTCTCTTTTAGATAAAGGCACTGAGGTGATAAAAAGTTTGGATCGCCGTATCTATCAACACAGCTTTCAAAAATTCGGAGGCACGGATGCACTCCTGTCCCAGTTCTTCAGGTCCCTTTTTACCGACGGAGCAGTTTGCGGGGAGCTGGTCCTGACCCCCTCCAGGGATAGACTGGATAAGTTTTATTTCATCGATCCTGCCACTATCAGATTCAAACTTAAAGATGAGAGCACCTGGGAGCTATTTCAGGAGGTGGACGGAAATTTAGTAAAGCTGAATCCACACTCCACCTTTTATCTGGGATTGGATCCGGATCCAGACGATCCCCGGGGCAAAAGCATCCTCAGCTCTATACTTTTTGTAGCCCGGGTAGAGCAGAGGCTTCTGGAGGATATGCAGAAGACCATGCACAATGCGGGCTATCATCGTCTGCATGTGAAGATCAAGCCACCGGAAAGATTCTCTGGAGAATCTGAAGAGAATTATCTTTCTCGGGCGAATAAATATTTTGAGGACACCGTGGATATGATGAGAAAGCTTGCTCCAGAGGACAATCCCATCACCTGGAACGATGTACAGATCGAATACATCGGTCCTTCCGGTCATATTTCCTCCTCACACTATTGGTATATCAATCATAAAGCTTTGATAGAAGACATCTGTGCGGGTGTGCATTTAGATCCATTCATTTTGGGTTACTCCTATGGTCCTACTCGAAGCTGGGCTCAGTTTAAGTATGAGTTGATTATGCGAAACGTCGTCTCTATCCAGAGCTGTGCCAAAAGATTTTTAGAATGGATACGCAACATCGAGTTAGCCTTAGGGGGATTACCTCTGGAGTGCGTTCACCATTTCGATAACCGCAAGTTCTTTGGCTTGCTGGAGCAAAGAGAGGCAGAAAGAGTTCATCTGGAGAACATCATCCGTAAAAAAGAGGCGGGATTCATCACCGAAGATCAGGCGAAAAGGGAAGTAGACAGTATCCAGTAGGCAGTACTCAGTAGGCAGTAGGCAGACTTCAGAGTATGGTGAGTCTGGTTGATCGTTGTAGAAGTCCGAATTTGTCCATTTGGACTCAAATGAGGATCCATAGGACTCGTATCGAGATTCGAGGTTCGATACGAGCTTCATTACCGTTAAACGAGCTTCGAGAGACTACGGGTTAAAGGGATGATGAATTGCGAAAATCACATAAAAGGTTCTGGCGAAAGGCAATTTCTGATTCGGTTTTGTTTGCCAGAGAGTTTTTGGAGATCGAACCACATCCGGGACAGGTAAAATGGTTACTTAACTCCACCAAACCGGAAAATGCTCTCCATACCGGCAATCGCTGGGGTAAAAGCCTGGTGCAGGCTATCAAAAT
>JAGMFA010000022.1 GCA_023127875.1 Candidatus Zixiibacteriota bacterium | reverse complement strand
AGGACGATCAAATTCTTCTTTTGATGCCTTATGAAATCAAAATAAAATAAGATAGTCGTTAGATATATTCTCCGAAACACCTTGTTTTCTTCCAGCAGATTTGTATATTCATAACGAATTTTGGATTTTGTATGAGGTCTTTGAAAAAGTGTCAGCCTCAAGGTGCAGAATTCGCAAATTCGGCGGGCTGGGAGCCCGCCCTACGCGGTTGGACATTAAATAACTTAGACCCGCGTAGGCGGGGCTCCCAGCCCCGCAAAAATGACTTTCTGTATGATTTTTAGAAGATGACCCTTAACCTTTTGCAAGAAGGTGGTTATGTTTAAATCCATAGGTCGTTGTTTTTTAGCTGTTCTGTTTTTACTATTTATCTGCCAGAGTGGGTTCGGTCAGATAAGCTTTCCGGTGGAGAAGCATGTTCTGGACAATGGACTGACCGTATTGATCTCTGAGGATCACTCTGCTCCAGTGGTAACTTATCAGGTCTGGTATAAGGTAGGTTCCAGAAACGAAAGACCAGGAATCACCGGAATCTCTCATCTGTGTGAGCATATGATGTTCAAGGGATCAGAAAACATCGCTCCGGAGGAGCATGCCTGCATAATTCAAGCCAACGGAGGCATAGACAATGCCGGAACTTCTTTTGACTACACCATGTACTGGGAGAAACTTTCCAGCGACAAGCTGGAGCTGGCAATCAGTCTGGAGGCGGAAAGGCTAAAGAATCTGACTCCTACCGAGGAGACCTTTTCATCGGAAAGGGAGGTGGTAAAAGAGGAGAGGAGAATGGGGATAGATAATTCTCCTTACGGCGCTTTATTCGAACAGACGCTTAATACCACCTTTGTAGCTCATCCCTATCACTGGCACGTGATCGGCTTCATGTCCGACATAGACAATATCACCCTAAACGATCTCCAACAGCATTATAAAACGTATTATGTTCCCAGCAACGCCACCGCGGTGGTGGCAGGAGACGTGAAACCCAAAGAGGTGATGAAGCTAATAAACAAGTATTATGGTGACATCCCTTACCAAGCATCACCCCCCCAGGTAGGGACTGTGGAGCCAGAGCAGAGAGGGGAAAGGATTGCCTATGTGCATAAGATAGGCCAGATGCCGGCTTTCATGGTGGGATATCATATCCCTGAGTTTGGTCATCCAGACATTTATCCTCTCACCGTAGCCGCTCGAATTCTTTTCACCGGCGAAAGCTCCCGGCTCTATCAGAAGATGGTATATCAGGATCAGTCGGCATTAGCCGTATGGGGAGATTGTTTTTCTTTAGAGGATCCCGGGCTTTTCTTCACCATTGCCATAATGCAACCGGGACATACCGCCGAGGAGGGACAGACGACCTTATATGAGCAGATCGATAAGCTCAAGGAAGAGCCGGTGGATCCAAAAGAACTGGCTAAAGCAAAAAATCAACTGGAATCTGAGTTTGTTTTTGGACTTCAATCGGTAAGCGCCAAAGGACAACAGATCGGATACTATCAGACCATACTGGGAGATTACGCCAAATTGTTTGATGAGGCAAACAAATATCAGGCGGTCACTACCGACGACATAATGCGGGTGGTAAAAACATATTTTGACTCAAAAAACAGAAACGTGGTGGTGCTGGTTCCGGAAATGCCGGAGGGGATGGCACCTCCCCAGTAAATGAGGATGATCAGGTCAAATTGAAACAAAACTTGTCAAAGTTTGAAAAGGAGTTGAAAAATGGATATTAAGAGCCTTAAAACCATATTGGTAAGTTTCTTTGTCCTTTCCTTTCTTCTTTTTTCAATCTCCGGCAGCCTCACGACTGCCAAAGCCCAGGAGATAAAACTTCCCCCGATAAAGAAGACCACCTTAGATAATGGTCTGAAGGTGATAATAATTGAGCATCATGAGCTTCCGGTGGTGGCTTTCCGTCTGGTTTTGAAATCCGGCTCTGCCTACGATCCATCTGGCAAAACAGGATTAGCTAATCTAACTGCAGGGCTTTTGCGCAAGGGGACTAAAACCAGAAGCGCCACTCAGATTGCCGAGGAGATAGATTTTGTGGGAGGAGATTTGGGCGCTGGGTCTGGCTTGGACGCCACCTATGCCACCTGCCAGGTGCTTACCAAACACTTTAACGTGGGGCTGGATTTGCTCTCCGATATAATCCTCAATCCCACCTTCAAGGAGGATGAGATCGAGAGACTGGCAAAACAGACCCTGGCGGGGATAAAGCAACAGAAGGATGACCCAGGAAGCGTGGCAGAGGAGAAATTCAGAGAGTTTGTCTTTGGTGATCACCCTTATGGTCAGCCCAGCGAAGGGACAGAGGAGAGCATTGTCAACTTAACCCGGGACGATATTGTTAGCTTCCACAAAAAATACTATGTGCCCAGCAACGCCATCCTGGCGGTGGTGGGGGATGTGAAAAGCAAGGAAGCAATAAAAAAGGTCAAAGCAAAATTCTCAAAATGGAGAGGAGCGGAGGTGGCTCCGCCCAACTATGTGGAGCCTCCGCCAATAAAAGGACACCAAATCCTCTTGGTGGATAAGCCCGACTTAACCCAGACCTATATAAAGGTGGGACATTTCGGTATTGAAAGAAAGAATTCGGATTATTTTGCGGTGAGGGTGATGAATTATATCTTAGGAGGCGGAGGATTCTCTTCCCGGATGATGGCTGAGATAAGAGCCAAAAGAGGGCTAACCTATGGAATCAGGTGCAACTTTGATTCATACAAACTAAAAGGGGCATATGAAGTGAGCACCTTCACCCGGAATGATTCCACCGCGGCTGCCATCAGTGCCATAATTGACCAGATAAAAAGGATCCGGGCAGAGGAGGTGTCGGACAAGGAATTGGAGGATACCAAGTCATTTTACAACGGATATTTTCCCCTCCAGTTTGAGACGCCAAGTCAGATCGCCACCCAGATCTTGAATGTGGAGCTTTACGATCTGGGTGACGATTATATCAAGAATTTCCGGAAGAACATAAAGGCGGTGACCAAAAAAGACGTTTTAAGAGTGGCTAAGAAATACTTGGATCCGGATAATCTCAAGTTAGTGGTGGTCAGCAAGGCGGAGGACGTCAAATCGTCACTGGAGCCGCTGGGAGAAGTGGAGGTCACTTCGTTTTTGAAGTAACAGAATAAGCGCACCACATGTTTGCATGTTCTCGCATGTTCGGACAGGGGTTCAACCCCCGCCCCAACAAGTACAGGGCACGAAAAGCCCCCATTTTGGGGGCTTTTGACTTTGTAGTTGCTCGATTTATGGTTCGCCAAGCTCACCATCCTGAGCTTGCCGAAGGATGGAGCTTACAAAAAAGCCCAATAAATTGGGCAACTACAAAACCGAGGGTTTTGGAGTGTCTGCCCCCACAGGTCGTATGACTTCAGGCAGACCACTTTATGAGGAAGTTCTTACGTAGGGACAGGGCTTGTCCCTGTCCCAATTCGTAAGAGGACAGCCACAAGGTCAGTTGACTCAAATGAGGCTGTCCCTACGATAATGTCTTCTCCCCGATTGAAACGTGTACGGCTCTTTTTCAACAGTCCCTTCAACCCCTGTCCTAACAAGATTTATGAAAGCCAATTCATCAAAGATGGTCAAATTCGGGAGAATAAATTTTTTGTCTGAGGTTAAGGTTGCTGTTGCGTGGACAGCTTTTTTTATTATATTGAAATCCTGTGTGTAGAAACACAATGGTTGGTCTGGGACCTGCTAACAATCTTATAACCATCTTGGAGGTTTTTTGATGCTTTCTACGACTGATTTTCGCAAGGGACTGAGGATCAAGCTGGAGAGGGAGGTCTACTATATAATCGACTTTCAACATGGTCGGACTGCTCAGAGAAGAGCCCAGGTGAGAACAAAACTAAAGAACATAAGAACCGGCGCGGTCTTGGAGAGAACCTTTGCCGCGGGCGAAACCTTTGAGGAACCGGATTTTGAGGAGAAGACCATGCAGTTTCTCTATTCTGCCGGAAGCGAATATCACTTTATGGATTCCAAGACCTACGACCAGATAAGCTTAAATGAGGATCAGTTGGGAGACTTCAAATGGTATTTGAAGGAAAACTCCGAATACAAGGTGCAGTTCTTTGAAGGACAGCCTTTGAACGTGGATATTCCTGCCTCGGTAGTGCTGAAAATTACCACCACCGAGCCAGGCATAAAGGGAAACTCTGTGACTAATATCACCAAGAACGCCACCCTGGAGACCGGACTGGTGGTCAAGGTTCCGCTCTTCCTAAACGAAGGTGAATATGTAAAGATCGATACTCGCACAAATGAATATATAGAAAGATCACAACAAAGGTGAAACCAAAAGTGCTTAGGAACAGTTTGAATTAATACAAACGCAAGAAATGCGTATGCATTCATACGAATTATATCAAATTATTTAATTCGTTTGCTATCGTCTGAAATGCGGGAAAGATCGAAAGATAAGGTGCGCCGATTGCCAGCTTCTGGGTGGATCGGAACGGATGAGTCGGGGAAAGGGGATTATTTCGGTCCTCTGGTGATAGGTGGAGTGTATGTGGATTCCAAGACCAAAGGTGTGCTTTCGAATTTGAAGGTAAGAGATAGCAAAAGGATATCGGATAATGTGATAAAAGAGTTAGATTTTCAGATTCGCTCCGTGTGTGTGTATTCGGTGGTGGTGATCGGTCCAGAGAAGTATAATCTCCTTTATAACAAGATGAAAAACTTAAACAAATTGTTAGCCTGGGGGCACGCCCGGGTGATAGAGAATATTCTTCTGCGGGTGGATTGCAAGAAGGCCATCTCGGATCAGTTCGGCTCCGAGCTTTTTATAAAAAATGCCCTGATGAAGCTGGGAAAGAAGATAGAGCTGACGCAGTCCCCCCGAGCGGAGTCAGATTTAGGGGTGGCGGCCGCATCTATCTTGGCCCGAGCTGAGTTTTTGAGAAAAATGGAAAGGCTTTCTGTGGAATGTGGGTTTGAGCTTCCCAAAGGCGCCTCCGAGCAGGTAGACAAAACCGCCCGAAAGATCTTAGAACAGATGGGAAAAGACGCCTTAAATCGATATGTTAAGTTACATTTCAAAAACACCAGTCGAATAACGCAGCAGATTTGAGAAGTGAGAATCGAGTTAAAGGCTTTAAAAACTCAACTCTCGAATCTCAATTCTCAAGACTGGAGTTGGTACGGTATTTATGATTCAATCTGAACAATCCGGCACACAGGTGCTGGAGGAAATAAAAGGTGACAACGTTTCCGGCGCATCCGAGCTTTCCCGGAAAGCCGCCTCTGTGTTTGTTCTTTTCGCCTCCAAAAGCGGTGCTGAGTCTAAGGAAGAATATTTCCGCGATCTTTTGAAGTTGGGGGCAGACTTAGTATCAGCCCAACCTCATATGGCTTCTGTCTTCAATCTGGTCAACTCCATATTATATTCGGTGGAAGAACTTTTGCCCACTCTCACTCTGAATGAGTTAACCGAATTTACCAAAGAGAAAGCGGAGGAATTCACCTACAATTCATTAAACTCAATTCAACTTATCGCCCAGAGCGGAGAAAAGCTGGTGGAGGAAGGCTCAAAGATTTTGACTCATTCCTCCTCCGGATCGATTCTGGCGATCCTGAAAAAAGCCAAAGAGAAAGGTAGGTCTTTTGAGGTGATTGTATGTGAATCCCGTCCCATGTTAGAGGGACGACTCTTAGCCAGATTCTTGGGAAATGCTAAGATTCCGGTAACCCTGATAACGGATGCCGCCATGGGGGCTTTCGCCAAAGACGCAGATCTGTTTTTGGTGGGAGCGGACTCCATCTCTGAGACCGTCTTCGTCAATAAAATCGGAACCTTCTATCTTTGCCTTCTTTCTGAGGAGTATGGGATTCCGCTTTATGTGGCATGTGAAAGAAGCAAATTCATCTCCAGCACCTGGCGACTTTCGCCTTTTGCCAACGGCGACCCTAAGGAGATTTTGGATTCCGAGCTTTTGAACGTGAAGGTGGAAAATCCATATTTCGAGGAGATTCCGCTTTCTTTCTGTCAGCAGGTGATAACCAACGAGGGATTTTTTCCTCCCTCCGAAATTCCCCATTATATCCGAAAGACCAGATTGTGCAAGAAGCTGATGGAACGTATAAGAGAACGTCATTTTTGAATAATAGAAAGAGGACTCAATAGATCTTGTCTGAATTCAAAAAATGTAGCCGTCCCGCCTGAAGCGGGACGCATCCTTACGCCCAAATGGGCGGCTACCATGTTATTCGGTGGTCGCAGGGTCACAGAGTGGGATAAGAAAGCTATAAGGAAAGCGAAGTTTTTTCTATTTAAACCTCATGGAAAAAACGGATAAGGATAGGTTCAAAATCCTGTTTGTTTGCACCGGCAATACCTGCCGTAGTCCAACGGCGGAAGGCATTCTCAAAAAGATGTTGCGGGAGAATGGAATTGATAATCTCATGGTTAGCTCCGCAGGAACTTTTGGATTGAAAGACGCACCTGCCTCTCTTTTTGCCATACAGGTAGCCAGACTTCGGAATGTGGATCTGACCCAACACCGTTCCCGTGAGTTGACCACAAAGATGATCAAAGAAGCCGATTTGATTTTGGCCATGTCGCCGGAACACTTAGATTTTATCAGGCGAATTGACAAAAGGGCAAAAGATAAAACTTACCTTTTGAAGGCTTTCCCTCAGCTAAAACCTGCGTCAAACGAAGATCAAAACCGAGGCGTCTTGTTTATCAAAGACCCCATAGGGGGTAGCCCGAACGATTATGAGCAAAGTTTTTCAGAGATTGAGAAGGAGGTAAAAAGGATATACCCAGAGCTTTTAAGCTTGGTGACAAAAAGATAATTTCCACACCTACTTTTAGAATTACTGGATGATGGGAAAGATTATAAGCTCAGCTTCTTTTAAACATCTCCTACCTCTGATCACCATACTATCAGTGATCTTTTTCTTTGATCAAGGGATAAGAGGGGCATCTCCCCCGCAGACAACCAGCAAGAAAGCCCCTTCTGACCTGAACCGGATGATGGTCGATACCACAAACTCAGATGAGATCGAGATTCCTTTAAAGCCGCCCAAGATGGAGATAAAACTACGTTCGCCGGAAGAGAGAGAGCTTAAAAGGGTGGTCTCCAATCGGGCTTTCGGAGTGGGGGAAAGGCTGGAGTTTTCAGTTGGGTATGGAGTGATCAAGGCTGGAACCGCAGTAATGGAGATTCCTGAAATTGTGAAACTGGATGGCAGGAAATGTTATCATATCGTCTCCACCGCCAAATCCAACAAATTCTTCTCCGTTTTCTTCAAGGTGGACGATAAGGTGGAATCGTTCATGGATATGCATGGTCTTTTTTCTTTGCGTTATGATAAACATCTAAGAGAGGGAAAGTTTAAAGCAGACATTTCCATGATTTTCGATCAGGAGAATCATTTGGCCATATATAATAGCGGAAAAGATACATTTGAGGTGGCAGAATATGCGCAGGATGTGCTTTCCGCCTTCTATTTTGTGAGAACTCAGGAGTTGACCGTGGGGAAGTCAATTTTCGTGGACAATCATACAGACAAGAAGAACTATCCTTTGGAGGTTAAGGTCCTGCGAAAAGAGAGGGTAAAGGTGGATGCAGGAGAGTTCGACTGTGTGGTGGTGGAGCCCCTCTTAAAGACCCCCGGAATATTCAAGCAAAAGGGAAGCTTAACCATATGGCTGACTGACGATGAGACCAAGATGCCGGTTTTGATGAAAAGCAAAGTGATCATAGGCTCCATCTCCACCGAGCTGATCAGTTATAAACTAGGAAAGGTAGGAAAATACTAAATAAAGGCAATAATGACTATTACATGTCATTCTGACCCCGCCTTTGGCGGGGGAAGAATCTAACTTCCACCAGTCTATTTGAATCTGTTGACCACTACGCTCAGCCAAACAAAAACATACGTAGAGATGTTTCGCTTCGCTCAACATGACACTTAAGATGCCAATTTTTTTATTTGTGCGCTATAAATGTCAAAATTCACCAGAATAGATCTGAACAAGGTCAAGACATATTCGATCCGAAGCCGGAAAAGCAAGACCCAGATCAAAAACTTCGGGAAACCGCTTAAGCCGGATTCTGATATTTACGGCTTCCTGAAAAGTCTTCCCAAATACTTAAAAGCGGAAGACCTAAGATCGCTTATAGATTCGATAGTGAAAGCCAAGCTCAAAAAAAAGCCCATCATTCTAATATTAGGCGCTCATCCCATCAAATGCGGGCTTTCACCGGTATTGATCGACCTCATGGAGGAAGGTTTTGTGACTTTGCTCTCAACCAATGGAGCGGGAGCCATTCATGATTTAGAGATTGCCCTCTGGGGAAAAACATCAGAGGAGGTGGAGAAGGGAATTGAGGATGGTTCGTTCGGCATGGCTAAACAGACCGGGGAGATATTCAATCAAATCTCCTCTTTTGCCTGTGAAAAAGATATGGGTCTGGGGGAGGCAATCGGCAAAAAGATAACAGAGCTTAAAGCAAAATTCAGAAAACATAGCCTTCTGGCAAACGCCTATCGGCTGAATATCCCGGCTTGTGTGCACGTGGCTTTCGGGACAGATATAGTCCATCAGCATCCCAATTTTGATCCGGCTTCCACGGGTAAAGCAACATATACAGATTTTAAAATCTTAGCCAACGAAGTTTCCAGATTGAATAATGGAGGAGTGGTTTTACATTTTGGATCAGCGGTGGTTCTGCCGGAGGTCTTTTTAAAGGCGCTTTCTGTGGCTCGAAATATAAAGGGAAAAATCCAGAATTTCACCACTGCCAATTTTGACATGATTCAACATTATCGCCCCAATGTGAATGTAGTCCTGCGCCCCACCCAGAAAAGCGGTCAGGGTTTTTCTTTCACCGGACACCATGAGATCATGATTCCCCTTTTAGCTTGGGCACTCAAGGCGGTGTGGTCAACGGATTAAGCGGATTTAACGGATGGGAGAATGAGATAGTTGAAATGCGTAAGGATGGGACTTGTTGATCGAAGGGAAATTCCGAATTATCGAGTTCCTCATAGAAATAAAATGGGGAGGAGACGATGGAAAAAGAAATCCAATTGAAGACCGATAAACTATCCAAGCTGGCCAATCAACAATTGAAAAAAAGACCTTTTTAAAAAGTAAGTTTTTGAGTTGCTATTTTGGAGTGTCAAGCTTTAGGGCGTGTTGAAAAAGTGTTTTCGGAGTGCCCATCTGGGCGATTTTCTGAAATCAAGTGTCTTTATACCCCAACTAACTAAATTTCGAGAAAAATCGCACCAGTCCTATGGATCCAGAATTCGGACAAGCTGGTGCACTCCAGCGTGTTTTTCAACAAACCCTTTCAGTTTTACCTGTTTCTTTTTGGTGACGGACGCCCCGCCTGAGGCGCCCGTAAGGAAACAGGGGGCTAAATGAAGAAATCGATAATAGAATATAAATGTGCTATATATTTATCTTGCTTTTCTAATTGATTTGATTATATTTTCGTATCAAATTGGTAATCCTGCCCATCGGCAAGCTCAGGGTGGTGAGCAAAGCCGAACCACCAAAGGCGGGAAGTGGAAAGGAGAAGAGCAGTTGAAACCAAAGATTCATCCTAAGTATTTTGAGACCACCATCACCTGTGCTTGTGGTAACGTGATCCACACCCGCTCCACGGTGAAGGATATCCGGGTGGAGATTTGTTCTGTGTGTCATCCGTTCTTCACCGGAAAGCAGAAGCTGGTAGATACCGCAGGAAGGGTGGAGCGTTTCAGAAAAAAGTATAAGAATTTTGAACAAAAAAAGCAGGAAAGCAAAGAAGAAAAGCCGGAAAGCTCTCAGGATAGCGGAGAAAAGTAGCAAGACCAACAAGCGACTGTTGTCAACAAGTAAGTGCTGATATTATTGTGGATAGCAGGCGCTTTTTTGTATCTTCTGGTGAGTGCGGTAACTTTAAGCCAGACGCAAACACTTTTTACGCTTCTGCTCGATGAATCGAGCAACTACAAAGAGGAAGGAAGGCACATTGGCTGATATGCACGTTGGTGGACAGGCGGTAATAGAGGGGGTGATGATGCGTTCACCTCATCGGGTCTCCACCGCAGTGAGGAAACCAGATGGAGAGATCGTGGTCAAAAATCAAAAATTCATCTCATTCACCCAGAGATACAAACCATTAGGATTGCCTTTGATCCGGGGATTTGTCTCCTTTGTGGAGATGCTGGTGATCAGCATAAAGACTTTAAACTACTCAGCAGAGGTCGCCATGTCCGAAGAATCCGCCCAGACGGGCTCAGACGAGCCCCCGTCTGGGGGCGATCGTCTGACCGCCTCCGGCGGAAAAGAAGAGGAAAAATCACAGTCCAAGAAGAAAAAGGCAAGATCGGATTTTCTCACAAGTGTCTATTTGGTTGTCACCGTAATTTTTGCCATGGTATTGGGGGTCGGGATTTTCTTCTTTCTACCTTTGTGGTTTTCTGAAATCCTGGGGGTAAGAAAGGAAGCTTTAGCTTTTAACCTGATTGCCGGCATCCTTCGAGTGATCCTTTTTATTTCATATGTATGGGCCATCTCCAGAATCGGTGAGTTCAAAAAAATCTTTCAGTATCATGGGGCGGAACATAAATCCATTTATACCTACGAAGCTGGCAAGGAGCTGATCGTGGAAAACGTTAAGATTTTCTCCACCCATCACCCTCGCTGTGGAACCAGCTTTATTTTAATAGTAGTAGTCTTTGCCATTTTGTTTTACTCCGTCTCCGATACCATTTATTATCTTGTATCCGGGGTTCCGCCCACTCTGATAAAAAGATTCTTGATTCATTTTTCACTTTTGCCTCTGGTGGCAGGAGCAGGATATGAGCTTTTGAGACTGTCTGGAAAGACCCAGAATCTTAAAATCATCAGGTTCTTAAGTGCCCCCGGTCTTTGGATTCAGAGCATCACCACCAACGAGCCCACCGAGGATCAAATGGAGGTGGCTTTGGTGGCATTGAAGAATGCCTTAAGCGAGGAGGAGTCCTCTTGTGCCGTTTCGCCGCAGAAAGCTGAAAAACTTTTTGGTTAGCTTAGACCTTTTTGTGAATAAAAATGAGAGGATTGTAGAAAAGTCCCAAAGGCAGGCTAAATGCCTGCCCTATGGGCGATAAGCTATCGTGTTCCATAGAGGCGGGAATTCATCCCGCCTCAAGGCATTACCTTTTTAATAAACTCTGAAAGTCATACGAAGAGGTTTTTTGGAAAATTTTCGCAGAAGAAGAAGGTGATCTTATGCTTGATCTTTTGGAAAAGGTGGAGGAAAAATATGACGAGTTGATCCAGCTTTTATCCGATCCGGCAGTGCTCTCTAACAAGAACAGATTAAAAAAAATTGCCAAAGAGCACAGTGAATTAAGTGAAATTGTGTCTCTTTCCACCGAATACAGAAACCTGCTCAAATCGATTCAGGACGACGAGAAGATCAGCAAAGAATCTGAGGACCGGGAACTGGTTGAGTTAGCAAAATCGGAGTTGGAGGAGCTATATTCTAAAAAGCTGGAGTATGAGGAAAAGCTGAAAGTTCTGCTTTTGCCCAAGGACCCGATGGAAAGCCGTAACACCATTATGGAGATAAGGGCAGGAACGGGGGGTGAAGAGGCGGCGCTGTTTGCCGCTGATCTTTACCGGATGTATTCAAAATATGCGGAGAAAAACGGGTGGAGGCTGGATGTGATGAACTCCAACCCCACCGGGATGGGTGGATTCAAGGAGATCATTTTCTTAGTGGAGGGGAACGATGCCTATGGCAAATTGAAATATGAAAGCGGAGTTCATCGGGTGCAAAGGGTGCCAGTGACCGAAACCTCCGGAAGAATCCACACCTCTGCCGCCTCGGTGGCGGTTCTGCCTGAAGCTGAGGATGTGGAAGTGGGTATCAAACCTGAAGAGTTAAAGGTGGATGTGTTCCGATCATCCGGTCCCGGCGGGCAGTCGGTTAATACCACCGACTCGGCGGTTAGGATTACCCACCTGCCCACCAATACGGTGGTAACCTGCCAGGATGAAAAGTCTCAATTGAAGAATAAGAACAAAGCCATGAAGGTTTTAAGGGCACGACTTTTAGACAAAGCTACAGCAGAACAGAGTGCCAAAATCGCCCGGGAAAGAAAAAGCATGGTGGGAAGCGGAGACCGATCCGAGAAAATCAGAACCTACAACTTTCCTCAAGGTCGGGTGACCGACCACAGAATTGGCTTGACTTTATACCGTTTGGAGGACATCTTAACCGGAGAGATGGATGAGTTTGTGGAGGCTTTAAAAAAGAAGGAACAGGAGCAGAGATTAGAAAGCTCGAAAATTTAAAAATGTCCGCCGTCCGCCGATCTCAAGATGCAGAATTCGCAAGGCAGTCCACCGTCAACCTTTGTAGCCGCATCTCATTTGAGTCAACTGACCTTTAGGGTGAGAAAAAATATGCGTCAAGGTTAAGCGGGACGACTACCAAATGAAGATTATCCTTTAAGACTTCTCCCCTCCCTGTCCCCTTCAGGGTGAATCCCTTCAGGGTGAATCCCTTCAGGGTGAATCCCTTTCCACCAGTGGATAGGGGGAGATAGGAGGAGAGGTAAGAAAGAGAAAAATGAAGTTCTGGAGAATTTTAGTCGCTTTTCTTTTTACCGTTTTCTTTTTGGTTCTTACCAGAAAGACCACAGCAGTACGTTCTGTTCATGAGACGATCAAACAGCAGGGCATCCTGATTGAGCACACCACAGTTCCCAAACAGGTGGGGGACGAGGTTCCCCTGATATCAGCGAAAGTAAAAGGTGCCTCAGAGGTGAGGCTCTTTTACAAAATCGGAAAAGATGGCAAGTATCAGTCGGTTAAGATGAACCCTGCGACAGGTGTGGAAAATGTGTTTGCAGCATCCATACCTCTTCATCCCAAAGGGATGAAAGCCTGGTATTACCTGGAAGCTGTTAGTCTATGTTCGGAAGGTGAGATGAAAGTCACCCTGCCGGAGAAAAGCTCAGACCAAGTTAAGCCCATTCGACTCAAGTTTGAAGGGGAAGTCCCCGCCTATATCGTTATTCCCCATGTTTTCTGCATCTTTGCCGCTTTCTTTTTCGCAACCCTAACTATGTTTTCAGCCATAGATCTAAAAAAGGGCAAAAACACTTTGAGGAAATCAGTCAAATTCTGTGCTCTAACTCTTTTTCTTCTGTTTATAGGATTTTTTCCCTTCGGATGGTCGATGAATTATTTTGCCTTCGGGGTATTGTGGGAGGCATTTCCCTTTGGTGGGGATGTGACCGATAATAAAGGCCAGATAATGTTTATCTTTTGGCTTTTTACCTTGTTTGTGGTTAAAGGAACCCTTTGGGGTAAGGGCGAACACAAGAATCTTGTATCTGGTCGGGGTTATTCCACCCTGGTGATTATTTCCTTTATTGCAACCATTATCATACTCACCATTCCCCATAGCCTGTGAGAGCCAAGGAGAGGAAAAAGCGATATGGAAGACTATACAAAATTAGCTGAGCTGGCTTTATCTGTAACCAAAGATAAAGGAGCAAGTTACGCAGACATAAGAGTTGAGGAGATAAAGGAGGAGAATATAAGCGTCAGAAACGGGATGGCGGAGTTGATCGAAAAATCCACCGATTTTGGCTTCGGGATCAGGGTGATGGTCAACGGTGCCTGGGGATTTGCCGCCAGCGCCGATGTAAATCAGGAAAGTGTCCAAAGAGTGAGTCAGCAGGCCACGGAGATCGCTCGGGCCAGCTCTCGAGTAAAAAACAAGGATATAGTTTTCTCGCCTGTGGAGAAAATCATAGATTCGTATGAAACTCCCATCGTCTCCGATCCCTTTCCCATTTCTCTGAAAGAGAAACTTGATTATCTGTTGTTCCTGGACAGCTTGATGAAAGAAGTCTCCGGGATAAACCAGTCCGAATCTTATATGAGCTTTATAAAAAGGAACAAATTCTTTGCCAGCTCAGAAGGATCGATTATCCGACAGACGTTAATCCAGAGCGGCAGCGGTATTTCTGCCACCGCCATGAAAAGCCACCGGCAGATGGGGACAAGATCATATCCCAACTCCAGCGGACAGCACCAGACTAAGGGATATGAGCTTATCGGTGAGTTAGGCTTTGAAAAAAATGCCAGAAGGATCGCAGAGGAGGCGGTGGCATTGCTTTCTGCCAAAGAGTGTCCCTCCAAAAAAACCACCCTAATCTTAGACGGTCCCCAGATGTCCCTGCAAATACATGAATCTATCGGGCATGCCTTGGAACTGGACCGGGTGTTTGGGTCAGAAAGAAATTTTTCTGGAACCAGTTTTGCCACACCGGATAAATTGAACAATTTGAGATATGGCTCAAAGATAGTGAACGTGGTGAACGATTCCACCTGTCCCTTTGGCTTGGGAACCTTTGGTTACGATGACGAAGGGGTAAAAGCTAGCAAAAGCTTTTTGATCAAAGACGGAATTCTGGTAGGTTATCTTAGCTCCCGTGAGACTGCACCCCAGGTGGGAACAACCAGCAATGCCTGTATGCGAGCCAACGGTTGGGCAAACGTTCCCATAGTTCGAATAATCAACGTGAATCTTTTGCCCGGCGATAAGACTTTGGGGGAGATGATCTCCGAAGTGGATGATGGTATCTATATGCGAACGGTGCGCACCTGGTCTATTGACGACACCCGGGAGAGTTTTCAAATGGGCTGTGAGATTGGATGGGAGATTAAAAATGGCAAATTAGGCGAGATGATCAAAAATCCCTCCTATTCTGGAAATACAGTTAAGTTCTGGAATTCCTGCGACGCTATTGCTAATGAAAAATACTGGGAGATCTGGGGCACTCCCAACTGTGGTAAAGGTCAGCCCCCACAGAGCATGCCCACCAGCCAGGGCGCCTCACCCGCCAGGTTCAGAAATGTGAAGGTGGGTCACTGATTTGAGTCGAATTTTCGAGAGGTTGGTTCGGGGTGCCCTTCAGGATGAATCCTCACCCTGAACCAGAAGTGTTGCGGGGTAAGGTACCCCGCAACAACAAATAGCTGATCCGGCATAATTCTTATGGAGAAAATCCAATGATGATGGAGAAAGATAAAGCATTCGAGATTCTAACAAAAGGGCTTGTATCCTCTCAGGCGGATCAGACCGAATTGGTCCTGCTTGGGGAGAAATTCGACTTCACCCAGCTTGCGGAAAATGTAATTCGGCAAAATATATCCCGTTCGGATCATACCGTCATGGCAAGGACGATTCTGGACAAAAAGATCGGGGTGGCGGTGACCAACCGAATAGATGATGACTCCATCAAAGAAGTGGTAAAGACTGCCACACAGATCGCCAGTTATCAGAAAGAAGACCCCGATTTTGTCTCTCTACCCTCCTCTTCACCGGCTCCGGAAGTCGAAGGTTTCTATCAGAGAACCTCCGAGTATTCTCCAATGGACAGAGCAAAAGATGTTGAGAAGACGGTGAGAAGATGTAAGGCTCAAAAATTAGCAGGCACGGGAGCATTCAAGACAGAAACCGATGTTACCGCAGTGGTAAATTCCTTAGGGACAAAACAGTTCTTCGAGGAGACAAAGGTGCATTTTTCACTCACCGTAAGCGCAGGAGATACGGTCTCCGGATGGGCGCAGGGATACGACCGGGATGTGAATAAAATCGATATAGAAAGCATCACCCGCAGAGCAACTCTCAAAGCCACCCTCTCTGAGAACCCGATCGACCTACCCCCGGGCAAGTATACCGTTATCTTAGAAGAGGCGGCGGTGGCATCCCTTCTTTTATTTTTAGGATTCTTGGGTTTTGGAGCAAAGACTTTTCTTCAGGGGCGAAGTTTTATGGCCAGAAATATGGGAGAGAAGATCACCAGCGATAAAATCACCATCGTTGAAGACCCCTTCCATTCGGTAATGAACGCTATGCCTTTTGATTATGAGGGCGTGCCCAAAAAGAGAGTTCCCCTAATCGAGAACGGTATGGCCAAGGGGGTGGTGTACAATTCTTACTATGCAAACAAAGCTGGGGTAAAGTCCACCGGCCACGCTCTTCCGCCTAACAACACCTTTGGTCCCTATCCCAAAAACATGGTTATGTCTCCTGGAGACTCCAGCATCGAGGATATGATCTCATCAACTGAGAAGGGAATTTTGATAACTCATTTCTGGTACATCAACTATATGAATCCCATGAAGACACAGGTGACCGGAACAACCAGAGACGGGACTTTTCTGATAGAAGATGGAAAAATCAAATCTGCGGTTTCCAACATGCGAATAGGGCAAAGCATCTTAGAGGCTTTCTCCAATGCGGAGATGATGAGCAAAGAGAGAAAATTGTGCCCCCAATTCGGTGTGGTAATGTATGTGCCGGCGATGAAGATAAAGGAGTTTGCGTTTATAGGAGGGTAGGTCGAAATATCTATCAACGGATTAAACGGATACAACAGATATAATCCGTCCAGACGGACGCCCCCAGGCGGGGGCTCGTCTGAGCCCGTTGGGCGCTTAATCCGCTACATCCGTTGACTAATCTGTTGACACCCAAACAAACAGAGGATCAAAATGTTAAGTCGCAGAAAATTTTTAAAGATATTTGGTCTTGCCAGCCTGGCGTTTTCGCTTGTGCCCACCATCTTTGCAAGAAGATCTTTTTCAAAACCCTTTGAGGCAACAAAGACAAAGTTCGGAGTTAAAAACTGGCTTTATGGATCCCCGCGTAGGGGCTGCTCTGCCCCAGACTTGGCTTTCGAATGTCAAAAGAAGAAAGAGGAAGGGTTGAAAGATTTTTTAGACTTCCGCATTCCACCTGAATTTGTCTCTTAAATCCTATGAGCAATACCTGCCTTGAGGTACTTAATCAAGCAGTAGAAAAGTTACGAGCGAAAGGGATTGACCGCCCCCGCACCAATGCTGAGCTTTTGCTGGAGGCGGTTCTTAATGCCAAAAAGATAGATCTTTATTTGGACCGAGATCGAATCTTAACTCCTCAACAAATAGAAAAGTTCAACCACTTCATCCAGGAAAGAATCGCTGGAAAGCCGCTACAATATATTATCGGGAGCACAGAATTCTTTGGTTTGGAATTTAAGTTGAACGAAAGTGTTCTAATCCCCCGCCCGGAAACGGAGATTTTAGTGGAGATTATAATCGAACACATAAAAGATTTCCCCCAGCCCAAAATCATTGATTTAGGCACCGGCTCTGGAGCGATCGCCATTAGTTTAGCTAAAAATCTCAAAAGCTGTTTTGTCTTTGCCACTGATATTTCGTCTGATGCTTTGAAGGTGGCAAAAGAGAACGCGAAAAGCCAAGAGGTAGAAAACCAGATCGAATTTCTCTGTGGTGATCTGATTGGGCCGTTGAGGAATAAAAATATAGAAGGCAAGATCAGTTGTGTGGTTTCGAATCCGCCTTATGTGAGCCAGGATGAATTTGACCACCTTCCCAAAGAGGTAAAAGACTATGAGCCCATCGTGGCTTTGAGAACTGATGAAGAGGGAACGTTTTTCCATAAAAGGATAATCGAAGGCTCGCTTGCTTTCTTAAAAAAAGGCGGCATATTGGCTCTGGAGGTGGGCTTGGGTCAAGCAACCAAAGTTGCAGACCTGATTCGAAGCCAGAAAGAGTTCGAAAATACGGAGATGAAGAAGGATCTGGGAGGAATAGAAAGAATAGTGGTGACATATAGGACCTAACAGAAGCGTTGGTTTTGGGGTGTCCCACCACGAACCGGAGTTGTTGCGGGGCAGGGGCCCCCCGCAACAACGAGTTAACAGGTGGGTGTGGGTAGCCGCAGGTCAGTTGTTCATTTGAATCTCAGTTGAGTCAAATGACCATAGGAACTCAAATGAGCTTTCAGCCTGCGCAGGGTGGTAGATTCCTTGGGAAACTTTGACTGGCCATTTTTCTTGACAAACTCCCACAAATTTGATATTATCGAATGAAGAAAAATCGAGAACGAACAAATCACAACAAGCTCCATGCCTAATCCTGATAATAGGTTAAAGTTGGAGAGGATAAACCGAGCACAGAAGAGAACTACATTCCTCCAGTGAATTGAAAAGCAGAGTTAGACTAAAACAGCTCTGCTTCTTTTATTTTTGCACTCACGGTCCGCAGGATCCGAAGGAAAGGAAAAATCCCATGTCTGAAAAAATGCTTGCAGTTATGAAAAAAGAAAGGGCACCCGGAGCAGAACTGGTGACGGTTGATATTCCAAAAATCAAACCGGATGAAGTGTTAGTGAAGGTAAAAGCCACCTCCATCTGCGGAACCGATGCTCATATTCATAATTGGGACGAATGGTCGCAAAGCCGCATCAAACCTCCCATGATTTTCGGCCATGAGTTTGCCGGAGAGGTGGTGCAGGTGGGAGATTTAGTGAAAAGAATCAAGGTGGGTGATCACATCTCAGCCGAAACTCATATCCCCTGTGGACATTGCTTTCAGTGCCTGACCGGAAAACAACATATTTGTCAGAACTTGAAGATTCTGGGCGTGGATACTGATGGTTGTTTTGCCGAATATGTGACAATTCCGGAAGTTTGTGCCTGGAAGAATGATAAAAGCATTCCTCCGGAGATCGCCTCGGTTCAAGA
>JAGMFA010000219.1 GCA_023127875.1 Candidatus Zixiibacteriota bacterium | reverse complement strand
TCTCCGGCTGGGGAGTGGCACTGGGATACGTTGGTGCCATTTCAGGTTTGCTTTTAGTCAAGCCTTTCGTGGATGGTCACATCTTTAGTTTCAACCTCCCTTTTACCCAGGGTGGAAGACAGAATGCATTTATCCCCACCGCACTATTTTTTCTTTTGTTCAGTCTGCCCATATTTTTATGGGTTAAAGAAAAAGTGCCGAAAATCCCGGAGAAAATTAAGATAAGAGAAGCATTCAGGCGGGTGTGGGATGGGATATCCAATACGAAGAAGTTTCCAGGGGTTTTAAAGTTTCTTTTGGCATTCTATTTCTTTGCAGATGCTATTGCCACTGTAAATATCTTCATGGCGGTCTATGCTCAGGTGGTGATGGGCTTTCCGGATTCGGTAAAGATCTGGTTTTTCATCGTGGCCACCACCTTTGCGGTGATCGGCTCGTTTTTATGTGGCTATGTTACTGATTTGATCGGACCCAAAAAGACTTTGATATTTGTTGTTCTGGGATGGATATTATGCTTATCGGTAGTTATGTTCACGGCTAACAAAACCTTATTCTGGATCATGGGGCCATTGATAGGTATATGTATGGGATCCACCTGGACCGCTTCACGTCCTCTTTTGACCGGGCTCGTTCCTAAAGGTGCACTGGGACAGTTTTTTGGTCTGTATGCCTTGTCCGGAAAAGTTGCCGCGGTGGCGGGACCACTTCTTTGGGGGGCGGCGGTTCTTTACTTTAAAGCCGACAATCCGATAGTTCAAAATGTGGTTTCACTTTTGAGAGGTTTTGGTTTTACTTTCTCCCATCAAGTGATTTTGACCATTCAATATCGCTTTGCCATTGGAATTTTGATTTTGATGATGGTGACAGGTTTCATTATATTGCTGAAGGTTCCGGATCGGTTCGAGAGAAAAGTTCTGGTGCATAAGACCTAAACCACCTTCGGTTGAAGGAGGGGCTTTGCCGCTTTCACGGGATACACAGAACTGGCACGAATATGTGGGGGTTGCCCATATTCATTCGGTTGACTCAGACGGAAGCAAACCTGTTCCGGAGATAATAAAGATTGGACAGGAACTGGGTCTGGATTTTCTTCTGCTTGCTGATCACATGACTTTAAATTCTCTACATCTCGGACGGGAAGGATGGCACGGAAAAACTTTCGTTCTCATCGGTTACGAGATACATGACCAGAACAACATAAATCACTTTTTGGCATTCGATGTAAATGAGGTTTTGCCGGGAGAACTTACCGCACAGGAGTATGTGAAAGGGATAAAACAGATGGGCGGATTGGGAATAATCGCTCATCCGGATGAGACCAGGGATTTGCCTCAATTCCCGCCTTATCCCTGGACCGCCTGGGATGCAGAAGGATTCGATGGAATCGAAATCTGGAATCAGATGTCCGAATGGATGGAAGGGATAAACCGATTCAATCAACTTAAAATGTTTCTTTCTCCCCGGAGATATCTGACCAGTCCCACCGCTAAGATTTTGAAAATATGGGACGAGTTGAATAAGCAAAGAAAAGTGTGTGGAATCAGCGGAGTGGATGTGCATGCTTACCCTTATAAATTTGGACCGTTTACTTTTATAATCTTCCCTTATAAAGTTCAATTTCAATCCTTAAGGATGCATCTGGTTGCAAAAGAGCCGTTATCTTCGGATAACCAGATCGCCAAAGGACAGATGATTGATGCCATAAGAGGGTGTCATCTCTTCATCTCTAATTATCGTCGGGGTGATGCCAGAGGGTTTTTATTTCATGCAGAAAACAACAATCAACTTGCCGGTGTGGGTGATGATATCTCTTTATCCGAAAAGATTTCTTTTTTCGTTCGCACTCCTCGAAAATGTAAGATTAAGCTTCTGTGTGATGGAAAGATTATCAAAGAAGAAAAGGGGAAGACTTTAGAATGTTCGACTCAAGAACCTGGCAATTATCGGGTGGAAGCATACAGAGGTAAAAAGGGCTGGATTTTCTCCAACCATATCCGTGTTGTCACCTCACCCCCTATCCCCCTCTCCACTTCGAGGCTGTGTCATAATGATGTTTTGAAGTTGTAGCCGTCCATATGGACGTAAGTTGTTGGTTTTCAATATCTCAGTTTCGCAGACTAAAGTCTGCGGCTACAAAAACCTAAATTCTGACACACCCTCATAGTGGGAAGGGGGAAAAGGGGGAAAGGTTTGTTTTGTAGGTTGGATATGTCTCGCCTTTAGCGGGACTATCCGACTGATCTTTTTTGTCCGAAACCCCCAAATGGGGGATTTCGGACCTACGAATCTCATTCGTTACTTACCTCCCCCCTTATCTCCCTCCCCCCATAGTGGCTGTGTCACAACTGTGTTT
>JAGMFA010000218.1 GCA_023127875.1 Candidatus Zixiibacteriota bacterium | reverse complement strand
GGGGAAACAGGGGGTGAGGTCAAAATATCTTCAACACCACGATGGTAAAATCATCGTAAGGAGAGTGCCCTCCGCTAAAATTAATTACCTCCTGCATCACCTTTTGTTTCAATTCTTCTGCCCCCAGAAAGCGATGTTCAACCAGCAGGTTCAACAACCTCTCCTCTCCGAACTCCTCATCATTGGAATTGAAGTTTTCGGTCAAACCATCGGAATAAAAGAAAAGGGTATCATTTTTTCTTAAAGCCACCTCCCCCGACTCGTAGGTAGCCTCAGGAAAGGCACCCAGGATCAGCCCTCCCTTATCCAGAAACTCCACGCTTCCGTCTTCATGCACCACCAGGGGATAGTTGTGTCCGGCATTGCAATAGCGGAGTTTCCTCTCAAAGGGATTCAGCTCTCCATAAAACATGGTGGCAAACTTCTCTGAGGTGGTGGAGGAATAGATCAACTGATTGATGTTAGATATCACCCCAGGAGGGGACAATTGGTTTTTCACCTCCGCCCTCAAGAACGCATGCACCAGTGACATGAGCAAAGCCGCGGGTATGCCCTTGCCCGAAGCATCCGCTATGGCAATCCCAATTGAGCCAGAATCGATCCGGAGAAAATCATAATAATCCCCACCCACCTGTCGAGCAGGCTGAATGAAGGCGGAGAATTCAAAGGATTCAGTTTTGGGACAGCTCTTGGGCAGAAGCTCCATTTGAATCTGCCGGGCTAAATTCAACTCCTCCTCCAGTCTCTGCTTTTCCAAAGATTCCTGATAAAGCCGGGCGTTGTCCATGGCAACCACCATCTGATTGGCTAACACATCCAGAAGGGTAACATCCTCGTAGCTGTATCTGAATCGGGTGATCTTTTTGGACAACCCAACAAACCCTGCCAACTCGTCTTGAGTGATCAAAGGGACCACCATAAAGATTTTCAGACCCTCCAGTCGCTTAAAAAGAGGGCTCATCTCCTCTACCATTTTAAAATCGGCAAATGGAGTGGGACGGGTTTTCTCTTTTAATGCCAAAAGCAAAGGATCATCTTTATCGAATATATCCACCTTTCCGGTTGATAGCCCATCAGGGAATAAAATGTATTCGGCTTTTTTAGTTTCTTTATCCTTTTTTAGCTGAAAAACGCAGATGCATACGTCCTCCACCAGCATCTCCTTCTTCAGCGTGTCCACCACCGTTTCCTTCAACGCCTCAAAGTCGAAGATGGTGACCAGTTTTCGGCTGAAGGTTTCCATCATCCCCCGGTAATCCGATCTGTCCTTGATGAAGAACTTCTTTATCAAATCGTCTAACTGTCCCATGATGGGCTGAAAGAAGATTATAGCTAAGATCACAAAGCCCACATCGAAAGCAGGTGTTTCCCTTCCGATTAAGTTTTGGATCAATTTCCCGAACTGCCTTAAGATCAAAAAGTATAAGCCCACAAAAAGAGCGGTAGTGAGAAAATAAACCAAGCTCTGTCTGACGATAAGCTTGACATCCAAAAAATGGTGTTTCACGATAGCCCAGGCGATGGACCCACTGCCGGTCACCAATGCCAGGATGGTTAAGAAATGCCTTGCATTTTCGGAAAGCTTAATGGGAGTCAGAACCGGGAGGATAAAGGCCAACGTGTACAGCCCAACCGAGGACCTTATCCCCCATATTAAAAAGCTCACCTGTTTTTTGAGAGTGGGAACGGTTACCCTTTTGTAACTACGATGTAGAAGCCATACAGCCAAAATCAGAAATAAAAGATGTATCAAGGAGAACGATTGCACATGAATCTTATACAAAATTCCCAAAAAAACCGCCACATATTTCAAAACCACAGAGATGGGGTCTAAAAAGAATTTGGCCAAAGACCCCATCTTTTCCACGTCCAAGGACCTGATGATTTTGTCCGGCTGGTAAAACACCAAAACCAATATGATATGAAATATATGAGGAATAAAGATCAAATACTTGAGTTTGGGATATCTTTTCAGATACTGGTTCTTTTGGGGAAAGACTAAGGAGAAAAGCAAAAGAGAGGGAAAGAAGAACTCCCACACATAGAAGATATTGCGGGTAAAGGGTGAGTGGGTAAAAGAGCCAACCTCTCCAGCAGAGCTTATGAACGTTCCCAGCGAAGCCAAAAGAGGCGCCAGTCCTGCAAAGAAAAGCATGAAGCTGGTCACCCGATTGACCTGGCTTTTAGGGTTTTCTCTGAAAATCACCCCACCCAAAAAAAGCAGTATGGCTCCGCAAGCTAAATAAACTGAAGCTACCAAAATCTGAAAACTCACTTAAACACTCCCAAAGTGCCAACAAAGGACTCTTTTTTTCTATTAGAGAAGAGAATCCGCTAAAGGTTACACATAAATTTATTACTAAAAGGAGCAGGAAACAGTT
>JAGMFA010000217.1 GCA_023127875.1 Candidatus Zixiibacteriota bacterium | reverse complement strand
TGCTATTGGCGGCCGCCTGTTATGCACGTGGTTCTGTCCGCTTTTACAACTGGCTTTTGAATAATAAATATTTGGGATCATATATTAAGGATTGGCGCACCGGCAGGGGAATACCCTTGCATGCCAAAATCATCGCCTGTTTGCTAATAGCTGTTGCTTTTGGTTATAGCATCATATTCGTAGTTCATAACCCAATTTTCGAGGTAGCGTTGATCCTATTGGCCATTTGGATGAGTCTTTATATCGTGACACGTCCTACAAGAAGGATTTCTAATAAGGATGGGGGATAGATAATGAAAAAAAAGAAAAGCATTGTATGAGAGGGCGAACGGATGGTGTTCACGGCGAATTTGCAAAGGATATTGAAGAAGTGACCAACATCCAGCGTAACTTTTTAACCTTCAATAAATAAAGAAAAAAGATGGGGAAAGTGGATTTGACACAATTGGAAGAAGGAGAGACCGGAGTGGTTGTAAGTCTTCAGGGTGGATATGGTTTAGTTCGCCGTCTCGAATCCCTGGGCATAAGGATGGGCAAAAAAGTGACCAAGGTAAGCTCCCAGCTTATGCGCGGTCCCATAACTGTCAGGATAGATAACTCTCAGGTTGCTTTGGGCTTTGGCATGGCAAAGAAGATTATCGTGGAACTGGAAAAATGAAGGATGATTATTCTTCTTATATCAACAATTTTTTCAGAAAATGGGCTCCCTTCTACGATTTGGTGAATTTGCTTATCTTCCGAATCAGAGAAAAGGTTTTTCATCTTGTCAATCCAGAAAAGGGAGCCAAGATTTTAGATGTGTGTACCGGCACCGGTAAACAGGCTTTCGCCTTCGGGAAAAGAGGTTTTGATGTTATGGGAATTGATCTGTCCGAAGATATGCTGAGGATAGCCAAAAGGAAAAACGGGTATGAGAACGTGGAATTTGTAATAGCAGATGCTTCGAATCTGCCATCCAAGGACAACTATTTTGACATCTCCTGCATCTCCTTTGGCTTGCACGAGATGCCCAACTCCGTTAGAGAAAAGGTCTTGAAAGAGATGAGCAGAGTCACCAAGCCCCAGGGAAACATTGTCATAGTCGACTATGCTCCTCCCAAAGGGAAAATCAGAATTTTTTTGTTTTACCATTTTGTCAACCTTTACGAAAGCAGGTATTTTTCAGAATTTATAAAAACTGATCTGAAAGACTTGCTCAAAAAAGTTAGGCTCGATTTAAGGGATAGCTGTTATCTATTCTTTGGACATGTGAAGATTTCAAAATGTGAGAAAGTGTAACCTGGATTTATCTTTATTGAAAACTAATTCGGAGAGCCATAAGTGAGAAAAATACTTTTGATGGGCAATCCCAATGTGGGCAAAAGCGTAATCTTCTCCAGGCTCACCGGGGTCAATGTGATTGCCTCCAATTATCCGGGGACCACGGTTGAATATACCAGGGGATATATGAGACTGGGCGATGAGAAGGTGGAGGTCATCGATGTGCCCGGAACTTACAGTCTTTCTCCCACATCCAAGGCAGAGGAAGTGGCTGTTAATATGTTAAAGGAAGGGGATTTGGTCATCGACGTGGTGGATGCTACAAATCTTGAGAGAAATCTTAATCTCACTCTTCAGTTGCTAAATGATGGTAAGCCAGTGGTGATAGCATTAAATCTTTGGGATGAAACCAGGCATATCGGCATCTTGATTGACGTAGAAAAACTTAAACAAATTTTGGGCGTCCCGGTTGTCCCCACCTGTGCCATAACCGGCGAGGGGATCAAGAAGTTAGTTTCAGAGCTTCCTTTTGCCAGGGCAAATACCTATGAATATGAGGAAGAAAAAAGATGGGAAAAAGTGGGAGAGATCATAAGCCAGGTGCAAAAGATAACTCATCGCCATCACACTTTCTTGGAAAGATTGGAGGACGTTTCCATAAAACCTGTCACCGGAATTCCCTTAGCCCTTGTAACTTTATATGTGGTATTTAATATCATCAGATTCATAGGCGAAGGACTCATAGGATTGATCTTTGAGCCCATATTTGAAAACCTCTGGGCTCCACTGGTGATGAGACTCTCCGATCTTTTGGGAAATCAGGGTTTCATCCACGACATTCTTATCGGAAAACTGGTAGAAGGGGAGATAGACTTCGTGGAGTCGCTGGGACTTTTAACTACCGGCTTATTTGTTCCCATTGCCATGGTCCTACCTTATGTTCTTGCTTTTTACCTAATTTTAAGCTTTCTGGAGGACTCAGGCTATCTTCCTCGTCTTGCGGTTTTGGTGGACAACATAATGCACAGATTTGGTCTGCATGGTCTGGCAATAATTCCCATGATGTTGGGCTTAGGTTGTAATGTTCCCGGAGCTATGGCCACGCGGGTTCTGGAAACAAGAAGAGAAAGATTCATTTCAGCAACCATGATGGCCATAGCGGTTCCCTGTATGGCACAGATAGCTATGATATTTGGATTGATTGGAAAATATGGCGCTTTTGGATTAGCCGCCGTTTTTGGGACGCTGTTGGTCGTGTGGATAGTGCTTGGAGTTTTACTAAATCG
>JAGMFA010000216.1 GCA_023127875.1 Candidatus Zixiibacteriota bacterium | reverse complement strand
GTTTCCTGCTCCTCTTAGTAACTTCAGCCGACTTCAACTCGTATGAGTGCATACGCATTGGTACCCCTTTCTACGAAGTCTTTTGCAATGCGAAGTGACGAGTAATAGGGTGGGAGTAGAGCTTTAGTTTCCTTTTAGTAGTTAAGAGTTGTGTCCTTCCCAGATGGGTCTCCGTCGATGTCAATCTAAGAGAAGTACACCCAAGAGGTAGACCCTATATCTTATAAAGTGCCACCAAGTTAATTGTAGCGATTCTTTACTTCCATTGAGTATAAATTCTCACCCCTTCCACCCGAGGAATCAGCAAAAACCGTTCCTTCCTCTGCCATAAATCTCTTAACTGAGGATTTGGGATCCCCATTTTTTAAAAAGAAAAAAACACCTGCACACTTTCCGATTCTTGATTCTCCTTATCTTATCTCAAGACCCAGATTTCGGGCAAACACTTCCGTGATTTCATGCCTCGTTTTTGGGGATACTCTTTAAATAGAGATAGTCATCTAAAAGGCGGCTCTTAGAGGAGTTTCGGAGGGTAAACATTTGCACCTGCATCTTTGGATGGCCTTTAAGCATCTGGCCGCAAAATTCAAAAGAAGAGGTAAAGTCTGCAACACAGCCTCTCGATAAATATCGAGGAAAGAGACATCCTGATACAAGAAGAGAACGAATCTTGCCTGTCATCCTGTTGACAGAATCAACCACACTACATCTATAGGCAAACGGTCGGAGGCTACAAATTTGTTGACTTTGTTTGATCTTTGTGATATGTTGTGATCGGTTTTCAACTCAAATCAGTCGGAGGAAAAAATGAGTGAAGACAAGTGGAGAACTGCCATAACTGAGATAAAAAAGGGGCAAATAAGGGTAAGGGGATACGACATCGTGGAGATGATAGGAAAACTTTCTTTTTCCGATGCTGTCTTTCTTGTCTTGAAAGGTGAACTCCCAAAAAGAGAGGAATCGGAGATGATGAGGGCGATTTTAGTCTCCAGCATAGATCACGGGGTCACCCCACCTTCGGTGCTTTCCACACGTAATGTACTCTCAGGTGGGAATTCCCTGAATGCGGCTGTGGCAGGAGGGGTGTTGACCATTGGAGATGTTCACGGAGGAGCCATAGAGAGATGCGCCAGGATCTTGCAGGACCGGGGCAAAAGACCGGACGAGGTTTCCTCCATAGCTAAGGAGTTGGTCTCAGAGTTCATCTACAAAAGGAGAAGAATCCCCGGCTTCGGACATCGTCTGCATGAAACCGATCCCCGAACAGTTAAGCTTTTCCAGATAGCGAAGGATTTAAATTTTCTGGGAAGATATATGGAACTGGCGCAGGCGGTGGAGGTGGAATTGTCCAATTCCCTGGGGAAAAAGCTCCCCATAAATGTGGATGGCGCCATAGCCGCAGTCATATCAGATATGGGATTTGACTGGAGAGTGGGCAAAGGCTTCTTCCTCATCTCCCGGGTGGCGGGACTGGTGGCTCATGCCTACGAGGAGATGACCAGAGAAAAGCCCATGCGCAAATTAGGCGACTGGAATTTTGAATACGATGGACCCAAAAAAAGAGATATCCCGGCTGACTGGAAATGAGTTATTTTTACCAGTTCATCATGACTTAGACTCAGGACACAAGAAAATTCCGATTAGCGCAAGGCTCTTATCCTCTTCGTTTATCATGTATAAAATAGACGAGACATTCTTCACATATTCGCCCCATTAGAATTGTTTTACAGCTTCTTTTAATGCCGCAAAAACAAAACGCCAGCCCTGTTTTAACAAAACAAGGCTGGCGTTTACTTCATTGCCGTTTGATTTCTGGCTTTAGAAGTTTAGGGTCAGGCTGAACCTGTGGGCGTTTTCCAATCTACCCAGATCTGCCCAGGCATAGTTAATCCCTAAATTTCCAAATCCAGAGATCTCAAAATCATAGCCACCACCGAAAGCTATACCTTCCTCATCGGCTTCGATTTTATATCCTACTCTGAGAGCCAGCTGGTTTCGCCAGCTATACTCAAATCCCACACTGGCCTGTTGACCCCGATCGCGGGTATTGTATCCATCCAGAGCCGCCATAAGTTTGTTATCTTCACCAAACTCAAAATCGTATGCCACACCCAGGCGGAAGCTTAAAGGCAGGGGATGAGATTCGGTATTCATCCTTATTTCAACCGGAGCAGTGGTGGGATCGTCGTCCTGATCATAGGTGGTCTCCAACTCGGTCCCATCATACTGAGTATCTGTCCCAAAGTTTCGGGTGGTCATGGCTATCCTGAGGGTTCTGAAGCCAGTGTAGTATACGGTGCCAACGTCGAAGGCAACCGATCCGGAGGAGAGTTCGGAAATTTTCTCCCTTATGTATTTGACAGTTACACCAAAGGAGAACCGGTTTGTCAACTGATGGGCATTGCTTACTCCCACCACCCAGCTGTTGGCACCGAACATCTCTCCGGTGCCATCCGGCTCCTCCAGAGTTGTCTTTTCCATGTCATCCATGGTCAAGACCGCCACGTGAACCCCCACGTTTCCGAATCCGGATATTGGTCTTGAGTATGCCAGATAATTATATTTAATATCCGCGATCCAGTCGGTATAACTGAAAGCCAGACTGTTTTCATCCATGTTGGCTATGCCAGC
>JAGMFA010000215.1 GCA_023127875.1 Candidatus Zixiibacteriota bacterium | reverse complement strand
CCGATCTTAGGTGGAATTTTGCTCTTAGCCTCAAACCAGGGCACGATGGGAAAAGGAATCGTGCTCCTCTCGTCTTATTCCTTAGGTCTGGGTATCCCATTCTTGGTAACCGCCGTGAGCTTCAACACCTTTCTGGGGGTTTTCGGATGGGTGAAAAAACACTTCCGGACCATAGAGATCATAAGCGGCTTGTTATTGGTCACCATCGGATTTTT
Source organism: Candidatus Zixiibacteriota bacterium (assembly GCA_023127875.1). The sequence continues at coordinate 2,481 of JAGMFA010000215.1, read as the reverse complement.
GATCTTCATAGGCTCTTTTGGTTATATAGCTGGTCTTTTAAACCAGTGGTTCCCCTGGATTCACGGCGGTTAGAAAATTTGCCAATCTTGGGCAAATAGCAGGTTAGGGCAATTCGTTTCAGATAAAGATAATCTGTTTTTGTTGCAATTAAATCAACTTTGCGAAATCATTAAGGTTGTCTCTGTGAAAAAATAAGTTCATCTGCACAACAAATTATCCTTGTTTATGCCGGCTTTTATTAAAATTCTGCTCTCCTCCCTTTTGATTTGCCTCTCCCAACCTGATACCGTTTTTGTTACAGACAATCTAACAGGACTTCTTCCGGACACAGTGGAGGGATGGGATAAATCTGAAACACCGGAATTATACAACCGAAAGAATCTTTTTGACTATATTAACGGAGGGGCGGAGCTATATTTAGCTTATGATTTTCATCAACTACTGGTTCAAAGATACGTGCCCGAATTTGAAGATTCTCTAGGAGAAAAATCCATAACCGTGGAGATCTGGCAGATGAATTCCTCCGCTGACGCCTATGGCATTTTCTCTTTCGATCAGGAAGGTGATGAGATAAAGATGGGTCAAGGGGGAGTTTACAGCGACGGATTCTTAAGATTCTGGAAAGATAAGTTTTTTGTAAGGATTCTGGGACTGGGAAAAGATTTAAAAGAGATCAATTTGAAGCTGGGGAGCCAGATCGATAAAAAGATAAAAAAAGAAGGCAAACCTCCAGAGCTTGTTTCCAATATTCCTTCGGACAGTCTGATCTCCGGCTCAATTCATTTTTTTCACAGGCAGATTATTCTGAAAAACCTCTATTTTTTTTCTGATCAGAACGTCCTCAACTTAGACAGAGAGACAGACTGTCTCTTGGCAGATTTCAGAATGGACAAGTATAGATTGAAACTCCTTTTGATTCAGTATCCTGATACTACCAAAGCAAAAGAAGCACAAGAAAATCTAAACAGATTTTATTCAAAGGACAAATCTTCTGCCGAAGACAAGATATTCGAGACAAAAGAGAAGAAATTGCTGGGGGTGGATTTAGAGGGGAATTATCTTATAGTGGTTTTTGAAGGGAGAGATGAGAAGAACATCCTCTGGCTTTTGGATTCTACGAAGAGTTCTTTGAATCGGGATGAACAGTAGCTAAAAACAGCAGGTTTTTTTTGCTCAAGAAGATGTTAAGGTCTGACCTCACCCCCCGTCCCCTTTAGGGTGAATCCTTCAGGATGAACCCCTCTCCATCCTTCGGCAAGCTCAGGACGGTGAGCGAAGTCGAACCGTAAAATGGAGAGGGGGAGATAGGGGGTGAGGTAAAACGCGCAAAGTTTGGGAAAGAACGGAAGACGGAATAAAGGAAGCAGAGAGCTTATACAATCTGAAGATCTTAAAATGAAAGACAAAATTACACGCCGAGATTTCATCAAGGCATCATTGGGAACTGCTCTATCCTTAAGTATACCTGATTTGGAATGGCAAAATCTTTTTGCCCAGACCTTGGAGGGGAAGGAAACAATTCCAGATCTGGCAGTGGTGACCGAGGGTGATCCGGCTTCAATGACCCGCCAGGCGATCAAGCTTTTGGGGGGGATGAGGAGATTTGTCTCCAAAGGTGATGTGGTGGTGGTCAAGCCCAATATTGGCTGGGATCGAAGATCGGAGCAGGCGGCAAATACCAACCCAGAGGTGGTAGCGGAGGTGGTAAAGTTGTGTCTGGAATCCGGAGCAAAGAAGGTTAAGGTTTTCGACCACACCTGTAACACCGCCTCTCGATGTTACCGGAATTCCGGCATAAAAAAGTCTGCCTCAGATGCAGGGGCGGATGTCAGTTTTGTGGTAGATGCTGGTTTTTCCAAGATGAAGTTCCCACAAGGTGAAGTATTAAAGAAGTGGCCCATGTACAAGCCTGCCCTAGAGGCGGATGTTTTGATAAACGTCCCCATAGCCAAAAATCACGGTTTGACCAAATTGACCATGGGAATTAAAAACCTGATGGGAATCATGGGCGGCGATCGGGGGAAGATACACTTAAACATTGACGATAAGTTAGCTGATCTGGCAAACTTTGTCCGTCCCCAGTTGACCATTCTGGATGCCTACCGAATATTAGTCAAAAATGGTCCTACGGGGGGAAGCCTAAAAGATGTGCGCATGAAGAAGACTATAATCGCCGGTACCCAAATCGCCACCGTGGATGCTTATGGAGCAACTCTTTTTAATATGAAACCGATGGATTTAGGCCATATTGTCAAATCAAGTAAATTCGGGTTAGGGGAAATAGATTTGAGTAAAGTGAACATAAAGAGGGTAAGTCTGGGGTGATTTTGTGAAGTTCTTGAAAGACCTCTCCCCCTGAGTCCCCTTCAGGGTGAGCCCCTCTCCACACAGAGGCCTTCTCATAATAGATGGTAAAGGGTGAAGAAGGTCTTTGAACTTAGAATAGAAACAGAATAAGGTAATGTTTGAATTTGTGTGTA
>JAGMFA010000214.1 GCA_023127875.1 Candidatus Zixiibacteriota bacterium | reverse complement strand
TGAAGGGGAAACAGGGGGTGAGGTAGGAGATCCGATTTGACCAAAACCGAAGTTGAAAAATTATTGAAAAGATTTGCAAATCTTTTGAAAAAGACCTACGGAAAAAATTTGGTCTTTATCATCCATCACGGAAGCTGGGCCACAGGTGAGGCTAATCCAGAAAGTGACATCGACACTCTGGTCATGCTGGAGAAGATCACAAAAAAAGAGTTGGATAAGTTGAGAAATATATTAAATCATGACCAATTCAAAAAGGTGACCGTGCTTTTGTTCTCCAGACTGGATATGAATAATTTTGTTCCCTTCAAGCGCCATCAGTTTCACTTCGGATCGGAATTACTTTATGGAAAATGCCCTCTTCGTAAGCCCACCGAGGAGGAGATGATCTTTGAGATAAAAAAGATAGCAAATACGGTGGGGTACTGGAGCAAGTATTTGTATACTCATCTCCATCTAGCCGAGAATGTAGCCCGAAAAATGTATTGGAGATTCAGAGAGGCAATAATCGCCCTGAAGGTGTACGTTCAGTGGAAAACGGGCGAATTCCCCGTAACCAAAAGAAGGCTAAAAAAACTTTTAACCGATCCCAAAGATATTGAGATCGTTCGGATAATCGAGCAATGGGAAAAGAACAAAGACAAATATGAAAAAAATCCTGATCCGCTTTTGATAAAGGGATTGGATTTCTCCCAAAGAATTTTGAAAAAAATCGATTCCTCCTTTCAGAATAGAGAGAGCAGAGGGATTCGATAAATGAAGCCATTCCCGTTCTCTGAAGTATAAAAGATCTGCCGAACAGTTTGACCTGACATTAAGCTAAAAAGCCTGAATTTCTTAGAGTTCATATGATTTGTATTTGGTATCAAAAAGTTATTGGAAAGAGGTTCTAAAAAACTGCAAGGAGAAAAGAATTTGGAGTGTTCACCTTTAGGTGAACCATAAAGGGAGTTCATCGTCTTTTCCCCGCCAGAGGCGGGGATCCTGCGGACAAAAGGTTTTCCGCAGTATCCATAAAACAGGTCAAGCTAAAGTCGTAGATCCCGCCCAGACGGGCTCAGACGAGCCCCAGCAGACGCCCCCGTCTGGGCGTCTGGGGGCGTCCGTCTGGACGCTTCGGCAGGGCTTGACACTTTAACCCTTCGACTCCGCTCAGGGTGGTGAGTCTTCGACCCTGAGTTCTCCTCGAGTCTGAGCGACCTCCCTTCGACACCCCGCCTTTGGCGGGAGACGAAGTACGGAGTCGAAGACAGGACGGTGAGCTTTCGAACCATGTGGCTCTCCTCCTTAGAGTTAAGACAGAGATTCATCATGAAGGGCTTATCCTGAAGGACAAGCCCTATTGCTTGCTTCCTGTCGGTGTTCTTCCCCAGCGTAGATTGAACGGCGGAAGAAGGACATTCACTTGATCCAAAGGAATATGAATGCAGAGTGAAGAACTGAGCATAACATCAGCACAAACAAAAAGAGATTTGAAGGACTTCATCAAATTCCCCTGGCAAATCTACAGAAATGATCCCCACTGGGTTCCCCCTCTGATTGTGGAGAGAAAAGAATTTCTGGACAGGAAGAAGAATCCTTTCTTCAAACATGCTGAGGTGGTTTTCTATCTGGGAAAGAGGGGTGGGCAGACCGTGGGCAGGATTGCCGGGATAGTAAATCATAATCACATAGAATTCCATCAGGAGAGGGTGGGATTCTTTGGCTTTTTTGAATGTGTGAAAGATTATGAAGTTGCCAAGGCTTTGCTGGATTCAGTTCGGGGGTGGCTAAAATCTAAAGGGATGGAGATTATGCGAGGTCCAGCGAATTTCTCCTCTAATGAGGAGTGGGGATTCTTAGTTGATGGGTTCGACTCTGGCCCGGCAGTCATGATGGGATATAATCCACCTTACTATCTGGATTTTATGGAAAGTTATGGCATGGTTAAGGCTAAAGATTTGTATGCTTACTTTATAGATGAAAGTTTGCCTACGCCCGAAAGGGTGGTGAGGATGGCGGAGAGTATTAAAAAAAAAGAGAAGGTGAAAATCAGAAATATCAATATGAAGGAGTTTGAAAATGAGGTGAAGAGAATAAAGCAAATCTACAACTCCGCCTGGAGCAAAAATTGGGGATTTATTCCCATGACCGATGACGAATTTGATCACCTGGCAAAAAATCTGAAACAGATCGTGGACCCCCACATGGTCTTCATTGCCGAGGTGGACAACAAACCAGCAGGTTTTTCCCTGGCTTTGCCCGATTTCAATCAGGTGCTTGCCAGATTGAACGGAAGACTTTTCCCCTTCGGAATCTTCAAGCTTCTGTGGCATACCAAGATAAAAAACAAAATCGATGGTGTTCGCATCATCACCATGGGAGTTGCTCCTGAATTCCAAAAAAGAGGAATTGATACGGTCTTTTATGCGGAGACTTATAATGTGGGGGTAAAAAGGGGATACACCTGGGCGGAGATGTCGTGGGTATTGGAGGACAACACTCTGATGAATCGGGTGCTGGAACTGTTAGGAGCCAAGCTCTATAAAAAGTATAGAATCTATGAAATCAGAATCTAATAAAAATGCAGTTTTTCTGATACAACGCTGTTCCCCTTGATCCTTGACCCATGACCCTAAGGCGCAAGGGTCACAAGGGGCAGGGGCAAGGTTTCGTAGTTGCCCAATTCATTGGGCGAATTTAAGTTGAAAAGAATAATAATAATAGTTACTAAGGGGAGCATATAA